>JBKOUS010000022.1:0-37465 GCA_046723505.1 Actinomycetota bacterium | reverse complement strand
CCGGACCAGGCGATGGAGTTCGGTCGTTCAGTCGCCCCAGCGCTGCTGGACCGCAATCCCGACATCGTGCTGCACCACATGCACGACCAGTTGCAGGACGTCTTGATGGCGGAGCGGATGAGCTACTTCCGCGTCAAGTGGTGCCGGCTGCCTGACGCGTACGCGGCCTTCGTGGAAAATCACCTGGCCCTAGGCGGCACCGTGGTCGTTGTTAATGACAGCTCCAGCTGGCCGGTGACTCGGCTCGGCCTTCGCCATGTCTTTCAGGCTGGTGGCCGTGGCGGCACGCCCCCTGAATGGTATCTGGCACGACCCCACACGCCGGCGCCAAATGACGAGGCGGCTGAGTCCGAGTGGGGCCTCGACCCGGCTTTTCGCGACCACGTACGAACTTGGTGTGATCAGCACGGCTATCGCTATGCCGAGATCGGCTACGTCGGGCCGCAGACGCCCGCTGCCGCGGTGGCGACAGTAATCCGCGATTGGTATCGCGCCCGTGGCGAAACAGCAAATCGCCTCGTCGTACCATGTTTCATTCTGGGCGACCCCTGGCTGACGATCTGCGCCGCAGCCGTGCCGTTCTGGATTCACTTCGCAGTGAAGCCGGCGTTGCGGTCGCTCGACGACTACCTTGCCCAGGCCGAGCCATATCGGGATGTGAACGTGTTCTTGTTCGAGCACGGCACCGAGTCACCCGGGATTGCTACCCCCGACGACTTCCAGGTGGTGGTCCGTCGGCATGGTGCGGCTGCACACTTCGATGGCCTCGATCCCCAACGTTTCCCCCACGACATTGGCACGTTGGGCCGGTACGGTCGGGTATTTGATCAACTGCCACGGGCCAGGCATCCATGGAGCACATTACCGGTCGATGACGCGCTAGGCGGGCTTGCGGCCGCAGGCCTCTCGATCACCATGTCCTGAGGTTGCGCTGGGCTCGGTATCAGTCTTCCCAGGGCGGCGTGCGATCCATCTTGCGGTAGTACTTCGCTAGGTGACTCTTGACTCGGTCCACATCCGCCTTGGGGATATCAACGCCGCCACGAGCACCCTGCATAATGCCGCCGGCGGACAATACCGCGCGCGGCACAGCGCGGAGTTTGCCGTTGACGACATCACAAATGAGCAGTTTGTACGCGGTGAAGTTGTCCTTGCTGTCAGCGTCATACCAGACATGTGCGTCGCGGTACTTTTCGTTCGGCTCGTCTTCCGCATCGGCCCACTTGCGTACCCGCTTGTCGGCTGCATCACCGTCCCATTCGCGGTCGGCATCGGCCAGATCGAAGTCCTTAAAGTTGGTGACCGCCATACAGACTCCTTTCGTTGCGTATCGAGCTTCCTTACGGCCTCACGAGGCGCTTGGCGAGCAGCTGTTTTCCCTCCTCGGCACCTTTGCGGCTCTCATGTTGTGCCTTCCGAAAGAAATCAGCGAGTTCATCATCTCCAGCAAGGGCGGCGTCCTCGATGTAGGTCTCCAGCCGCAGCACATTGCTGAGGCACGTTTCGGTGAACCAGATGATGTCGTAGTCCTTGTCCTTCGTCCCGGTGACATTGCCAAACTCGGGGTTGCGAGTCATGGCACTCCTTCCGCTGCAGTTGTGTCGACCTAGAGGTGTTCTGGTAGCACCTACTCGTGAGATTCGCGGCCAAAACGTCAGGAGCCGATGCGCTCCTGATCCGCCACTGCGCCGTTACCCAGGTTAGGGTACGGCTTCGATCTCCCGCAGAATCACACCCCAGCCGTCATTGGGACAGGGCGCTAAGCGCAGCACACCCATCTTGGGTCGCGGTCGGGTGTGATTGTACGGGACGCGCCTCAGGTACCCGACTGACCGCGACTATTCATCGCTGAGAACGGCCGCGGCGATCCTTCCGACGCGCTCGGGATCGGCGATCGCGTCGATCTCGATGATCTTGCCATCGGCGACGGTGAAACCCATGACCGCGTATGGACGTCCCTTCACGGTGATCACCATTCCGGATGTTCCATTGACCAGCGCCGGATGCAGCTCGGCACCCGGCAGGGCTCCGATGAGTGCCTGCCCAGCCACGGCCGCTGCACCGTGGATCACCTTGGGCGCGGCCGGCCGCCTACCGCCATAGTCGGAGCGGAGGACGACATCGGGATCGAGCAGCGCGACAAGGCTGTCGAATTCACCGCCACGTGCTGCCCGGAAGAAGGCGTCGACCACCTTCCTTTGCCGAGCAAGATCAGGATCCGGAGCCGGTATCTGTGCTCCCTTGACTCGCCGCCTTGCCCTGCTGCCGAGCTGTCGGGCTGCGTCGGTGGATCGCCCGAGCATGGGAGCGATCTCCTCGAAGGGCAGCTGGAACATGTCGTGTAGCACGAACGCGAGCCGTTCCGCCGGGGAGAGAGTGTCGAGCACGACGAGGAGGGCGAGGCCGACAGAGTCAGCAAGCAACGCTTCCTCCTCGGGCTGGTGCACTCGCTCGGAGCTGACAAGGGGATCGGGGAGACGGCCATGGAGCGACTGCTCGCGTCGCGTATTACGCGACCGCAATATGTTCAGACATACGCGGGCAACGATGGTGGTCAACCAGCCGCCAAGGTTTTCAACCTCACCGGCTTCGGCCCGGCTGACCCGGAACCAGGCGTCCTGCACGGCGTCGTCCGCATCAGACAACGAACCGAGCATTCGGTAGGCCACCGCTCGTAGATGGGGCCTGTGCTCCTCGAAGCGATCTGCTATCCACTCGTTCTCCGTCATCGGTCACATCCTCCAGTCGCCGCGTGTCATAGCAAGTGACACCCCACACGCGACAAATGTGACAAAGGAGAGACAGCTATGAAGGTTTTAGTTACTGGCAGCACGGGCTCGTTGGGGCGGCTCGTCGTTCCGCGGCTGCAAGACGCCGGATGCGGGGTACGGGTGCTCAGCCGGCACAGCAGCGCGGGCGGCGCGGATATCGAGTGTGTGGCTGGTGATCTTGCCAGCGGTGTGGGGGTCCAAGCTGCGGTCCAAGGAGCCGAGATCATTATCCATTGCGCCGGCACCAGGCAAGGTGACGAGGACAAGGCCCGTCACCTGGTACAGGCTGCTTCCCGGGCGGGAACCCGGCATCTGGTCTACATCTCCGTCGTCGGGGCCGACCGGATCCCGATCAGTAGCGGCATCGATCGCGCGATGTTCGGTTACTTCGGCTCCAAGTTCGCCGCCGAGCGAGTGGTGGCGGACTCTGGCTTGCCATGGACGACGGTGCGCGCCACTCAGTTCTATGAGTCGATGTTGATGCTTGTGGAGCGGATGTCGAGGCTGCCGGTAATACCGGTATCGGCTGGGTGGAGGTTCCAGCCGATCGAGGCTGGGGAGGTGGCGGATCGGCTTGTCGAACTTGCACTTGGTACACCATCCGGCCTCGTGCCTGACATAGCCGGGCCACGCGTGTACGACATGGCCCAGTTGGTCCGCACGTACCTCCGGACCACCGGCAGACACCGGCTGATCCTGCCCGTTTGGCTTCCAGGGAAGGCCAACCGGGCCTTTCGGGCCGGCGCCAACCTAGCTCCAGACCGTGCTGTCGGCCGCCGTACCTGGGAGGACTTCCTCGCCGCACGGTTGCTATTACCAAGCGCCAGTGGATCGCGACCATGATCAGCCGGACGTCGGCGGTGACCAATTAAGGGGCCCGCGCGCGGCCACCTCAACTGCGGACATCCACGTTTCGCGGAACGCGACGCCGTCCACGTCAAGGACAACCCGAGTCGGCCGGCCTTCGGAGTGTGGTTGGAAGAACAGCACGCCGTCCCGTCGCACAGGTCGCATTCGCATGTCCCTGACCGCCGCTCCCGACCAGCCGAGCGCTACGGCGCACGCCACGGGGTCGTATTGAAAGTTCAGCAGGTCATTGGGCAAACCAGAGTGTTCGCGGCCTAGCTGCTCCATCTGACTCGTCTGTCCGTGCGCCTCGCCCTGCCGAGCGAGCAACTGTCCCAGTGGTCCAGCAGCCCGCACGGGGCAGGGGGTCGGTGCGCCTAAGGTGCGCGCTCAGCGTTGCGGAGAGGGTAACCAACGTCAGCTGAGCGGTTGCCGCGACCACCTCGGCGGCTCGCGTATCCCATTGCACGTTGAAGTCCATGTCCGGCCCCAATTGCGGGAGGCCTGGTGGGGGCTGATGCACCCAGCCACCCATGACGACAACCGGCTCTCGGGCCAGGCTGCCGGCGCAACTGATCTCGAGGAGCGCCAGGTTGGTGTACGGACCGATGGCGACGAGCGTCGCCCCGGCGTCAAGGCTGCGGCCGAGCAGATCCAGTGCTGCACCCGGCGGCGACGGCCGAGGAGCGATGTCTGCCGGCCAATGCCGCTCATCATCGACGGGATCCGCCCGGCCGAGCGTCGTTGAGGAAACCTCCGCCCCGGCGGCCAGAGGGATTTCGTCACGACCAGCGAGGTGCAAGAGATACGCCACGTACGCCGCCCGGCGCCCACCTGGATCGGCCACGGTAGTGATGCCCGTGATCTCGACGCCGGACCAGCCGAGCATCATGGCCAAGGCGCATGCGTCGTCGGTATCGCCACCCAAATCTGTGTCGAGGTGAATCCGCACCTAGCCAGGATGCCCGCTGTCGGCCGCCGGACGTGGGAGGACTTCCTGCCGCACACGTGATCTTGCCAGGCCAGTGCTTCGCGAACTTGATCATTTACGGACGCGCTCCGTCTGGCTCGCGTAGCGATGCACGGCGGCGCTGGTCCGCTCGTAGAAGTCGGCCGCCTGCTCTGGTGTTCGCCCGATGGCCGTCAGGCCGAATCGTCCGTCAATGGCGAGGCAAGACAACATATGCAACACGACTCCAGTCCCGGTTCGAGCCTCGAACTGGAGCCCTGCCGCAGCGACTGCACGGATCACCGCATCCGGCGTGAGGCCGAGCCAGGACTCGCTGACAAGGTTGTCGGTCGACCAATACCAACGCGGCGTGCCGTCCGCGGCTCGCCAGCGCCCGGCATCGGCGTCGTAGTGGCCAGGGACAAGGTGGCTGAGCACTACGTAAGGGTGCGTCGTCCCACCCTTGCGAAGGTTCACTTCCAAGGCGTAGACCTGCCAGCTACCCGTGTTGTCCTGAGCTGCGGCGAAGTCAACGCTGAGGCGCCCAACGACGCCGCGATGGGCAAGGAGCCTGCCGATCGCCCGCCCGTGGCGCGCCAGGTCCGAGGCATAGGCGGGATCAGCGGGGAAGCGGCAACCGGTGTACACCTGGCCGGTGTCGCCGCCGAGCACCTGCTCATGCGTGGCGAGCACCCTCACTTCGCCGAACGGCGAAAGCTCAACTTGGACGCTCGGGCTGGTGAAGCGCGTACCGGCAATGAGCTCCTCCACGACCGCGCCAGAGGCAAGATCACGTAGGTACCAGTCGGGCAGCGCCAAGCCGCCGGCGCCGATCCCGTCACTGCTGGCCGTTGCAGCGTCATGCTGGCTAAACCGGATCACGACATTGCCGTCTCCAGCACCACTGTCGTCGATCTTCACGACTACACCGGCCGCGTTCGGTCGGCGCTCGCGGATCTCGGCGACGGCCGCGACCACCTGGTCAACACTGCGGACATCCTCGCGGCCATCCGGCAGGGGAACCCCGGCCTCGGTGAACAACCGTCGGCCGGAGCTCTTGAACCCGAGGCGCCACAGATCCGGCGCTGGGCCATCGATCGGCAGCTGGAGGCGCTCGGCAACCGCGACCTCACGTTGCGTCACGTTCCACGGTTCGATGAACGCCGGGCGCCCTGCGAACGACACGCGAAGCGCTTCGATGAGGTCGGGCCGGTCCAAGAGCTTCGCCGCGATGGGGCGAGGTGAGTCGTCAGGCACGACCGCCACCCGGAACCGGTTCCGCGCGCTGCCTCGGCGGCCCCAGGGCGCCAACGAAGCGTAGTAGTCGAGGACCCGTCGGCCTGGCGCTTGGCAAGTGAGGAAGACCAGTTCGCAGGCCTCGATTCGGTGCAGCATCAGGGACGTTACGAGGTAGCGATGCTCCAGCGCCGGGATTCGGGTGGCGTAGTGCGACAGCAGACTCTCACCCATGCTGAACGACGGCAGCACCACTACCACGTGGTCCACGCCGCTACCCGGCTGGTTCAAGCTCCAGACCCCTCCGAGGTTGGCCTGGAGTTCCTCGAAGGTCTTCATGCTGGCTCCTTTGCGCCAGTCTCGCGCATCAGGATCGGATGATCGTACGCAGCCTCGTACCACCAGCCACTATCCCGCGGGGCGCCCGGAAAATGGTCAACGAACGGGCTCGGCAACGGCGCCTGCTCCCGATCATGAGAAGCTCAGGGGCGGAGGCGAAATGCGGTGAGGCTGCCAGGAGCTGACGGAGAGCCGTTCACCTATTCGGCTCCCGTCCTGGAGGACCGGGCGGTCCGGGTCGTGTTCGGCGTGGGAAGCCTTGCGCAGGTGGCATCCGAGGCCCGGACGCTGGGCACTCGGATCATGATCATTTCTGGCCGTCATGAAGCGCAGGCCGCTGCGACGGTAAGCGCTCAGCTCGGCGATGATCTTGCTTGGCAGATCGTAGACGTGGTGCAGCACGTGCCCGTTGAGGTTGCGGATCGAGCCATCGAAGCGGCCCGCGACGCGAGGGCCGGCGTCGTCCTCTCCATAGGCGGGGGCTCGGCGACCGGATTGGCCAAGGCTGTCGCGCGCGAGGCGGGGCTGCCTATCCTTGCCGTGCCCACAACGTACGCCGGCAGCGAGATGACTCCCATCTGGGGCCAATCCGATCAAAGTGGAAAGACGACAGGCCGCGACCCACGGGTGCTACCGCGCATCGTCGTCTATGACCCGGCTCTCACGGTCTCTATGCCGGCCGAGCTCACGGCAGCCAGCGGCATGAACGCCTTCGCCCATGCCATAGAGGCGCTGTACGCACCCGACAGCACTTCACAATCGTCGGACGTCGCCGAGGAAGCCATCCGGGCGCTGGCTCTCGGCCTACCTCGAGCGGCAAAGCAACCCGATGATCTTGGGGCTCGCGCACAGACATTGCGGGGCGCCTGGCTCGCCGGCTGGGCGCTCGGCAGCACCACGATGGGTCTCCATCATAAGCTCGCACACGTGCTGTGCGGCACATATCACCTGCCGCACGCGGCCGTACACAGTGTCCTGCTGCCGCACGTGGCTGCGTTCAACGCCCCAGCAGCGCCGCATCCGTTCAGCCGGGCAGCTCGCGCGCTGGAGGTGAATGGGCCGGAAGCGGTGGCTCCTGCGCTGTTCCAGCTCGCCGCTCAAGTCAAGGCGCCGACCTCCCTGGCCGATCTAGGCTTCAAACTCGACGCCATTGAGAACGTCGCCAAGACAATCGCTGGAGCCCCGGTCGCCAACCCCCGCGACTTCACCGAGGAGGATGTCAGTTATCTAGTGCGGCAGGCATATTCGGACAAGGAATCGCTGCGCTTGATGGCGCCCTTCGACAAGCTCAGGGCGCAGGAGCGAGAGAGGAACTGATCATTATGACGCAGGTCAGCCCGCATGGGTTACATCACGTGACCGCTATCGCCACCGACCCGCAGGCCAATGTGGATTTCTATACCAAAGCGCTTGGGCTACGCCTGGTGAAGCAGACAGTCAACTTCGACGCGCCCGACACCTACCACTTGTATTACGGGGACGAGCAAGGCAGCCCCTCGAGTCTGCTGACCTTCTTTCCGTGGCCTGGCGTACCGCAAGGTCGCAGGGGTGCCGGTATGACGACGGCAACGGCATTCAGCGTGCCGGGATCCTCACTCGGTTGGTGGCATGAGCGCTTCAAGAAGCTGCAGGTCGACACCGACGCACCCACGACCCGCGACGAGGAAGAGGTGCTCACGTTCCGAGACCCGGACGGCATGGTGATCGATCTGGTGGCCTCAGAAGGTGATCACCGATCTGGTTGGGACGGGGTCGCGGACATCCCCTCCGAGCACGCGGTCCGCGGCCTGCACGCGATCACCCTGTCCGAGCAGCAACTCGATCCATCGGCCACCATGTTGACCGACCTGCTCGGTATGAGTCTGAACGCGGAGGAGGGGGAACGGTCACGGTTTGGGATGGCGGGCGGCAGCTCCGGCGCCTTGGTCGATGTCTTTGCCGGCGTACGGGAACGTGGTTGGCAGGCTGGTGGCACTGTCCACCACGTCGCCTTCCGCGCGCCGGACCTGGCGACGCAGACCCTCTGGCAACAAGAGCTCAGAGCGCATGGCGTTCAGGTGACCCAGATCATCGATCGGCAGTACTTCAAGTCCATCTACTTCCGTGAGCCGGGGGGTGTGTTGTTCGAGATTGCTACCGACACGCCGGGCTTCGCGGTCGACGAACCGCTGCTCGAGTTGGGACGCAGCCTCAAGCTGCCGCCCTGGCTCGAACCCAACCGGGCACAGATTGCTGCCGCCCTGCCACCGCTGCAGCTCGACATGGACATCCCGTGAATACCGAGACCGATCTCGATCGGCCGCACGTCTTCCTGCCTGCCGAGGAGGGTGTGGCCGGACCGCCGTTGCTACTTTTGCACGGCACCGGCGGCAACGAGCACGACCTGCTGTCGCTACGTGATCACCTGTCGCCCGGTGCAGCGGTGCTCTCGGTACGCGGGACGGTGCTGGAGAACGGGATGCCGAGGTTCTTCCGCCGGGTGAGCGAGGGCGTGTTCGACGAGGATGACCTACGCCGCCGATCCGACGACCTCGCGGAATTCGTGGTGACCGCCAGTGCGGCGTACCGGATCGAGCAGCGCTCGCTGGTTGCCGTCGGACTCTCCAATGGAGCCAACATCGCCTCGGCGATGCTGCTGCAGCGGCCTGGATTGCTTGCGGGCGCGGTGCTACTGGCCGCGATGGTTCCGTACGCGGAGCCTCCGGCTGCCGATCTCGCCGGAACCCTGGTGATCATCTCCAACGGTGATCGGGATCCGCTGCTCGAAGCCGGGGGAACCAAGCAGCTAGCGGGTCAACTGCGCGAGCGCGGTGCTCTGGTGATAGAACTGCCACATCCAGGCGGGCATCAGATCTACCCTGCTGTCCTGCCGGAGATCCGCCGGATTATCGCCGACTTGCCGATGCCCATCACAAGGAGTGCTGAATGAAGCTGGCTCATCTACCGCTACGCGCCGCAACCGGTGCGTACATCTTGAACTCGGGCCTGTCCACGCAGAACCTTGAGGGCCAGGCAGCTGAGGGCGTGCATGCGATGGCGGTCAATGCGATCCCTCCCTTCAAGAAGCTTCCGCCGGAACGGTTTGCCCGCATCTTGTCGACCGGCGAGATTGCTCTCGGTGCGGCACTTCTGGTCCCGTTTGTGCCCTCAGCTCTGGTTGGAGCCGCACTGGCTGGATTCTCCGCCGGGCTGGTTCAGCTGTATCTCAAGACGCCCGGCATGCGGCAGCCTGGCAGCATCAGGCCTACCCAGCAAGGCCTCGGCCTCGCCAAGGATGTGTGGCTGCTCGGCGCGGGCATGACGTTGCTCCTTGACGGTCTGCCGAAGCGGAAGGGCTGACTGCCTGCGCCTCCTTTGCCCGTACGCGACCCTCGCCACCGGCACCGCCCGGCACCCGTGGTGTGATTTCGAACCATTGCTCGCCATCGCTCTTCCCGGCGGACCGATAAAGCCGGCTCCAACACTGATGATCATGAAGGCTGGGGACTGGATGCCGCGCAAATCCTGACGTGCATCGCAGAGAACGGCGGCATGCGCCATCTCGAGCGCATCGGGATGTCGTCAAGAATTGCTGGGCCGGCGTATGGATCGCGCCAAGGATCTGATGATACCGGGATGCCCGCGCTGGTATGGCCTCGTACGTAGCCGGGCTGGTCGGGCACGCGCCTGACGAGCTCGGCGATCTGGATGACCGGGGGTCGTCCATTCCGCGCAAAGGAAGGGATGCCTAGTGCCTGATCTGCTGTTCGTGCTGTTGACGGTGGTCCTCTTCATCCTTCTCGCCCTGGTGGTCCGGGGAGCAGAGCGGCTGTGAGTACGGAGAACTTCGTCGGCCTGATCGTCGCTGTCGCCTGATCGTCTTCCTGATCGCGGCCCTGCTATTTCCGGAACGCTTCTGATGAACACGACCGCCGCCGGAATCCTGTTCGTCCTGTCCCTGGCCATCGCCCTCGCTGTGGCTTACCGGCCGTTGGGTGACTATCTGCACCTTGTCGTCACTGGTACGAAGCACTCCCGCGTCGAGCGCGACGTCTACCGTCTGGTCGGAGTGAACCCGACGGCCGAGCAGACCTGGGGAGTGTACGCACGCAGTGTCCTTGCCTTCTCTGCGGTGTCGATCTTGTTCCTGTATGCATTCCAGCGCCTGCAGGACAAATTTTGGTTGTCGCTGGGATTCGGCCCGGTCCCGGCTTCGACGGCCTGGAACACCGCAGTGAGCTTCACCACCAACACCAACTGGCAGTCTTATTCCGGCGAGTCGACGATGGGCGATCTCGTGCAGATGGCCGGGCTGGCGGTGCAGAACTTCCTGTCCGCAGCGGTCGGCATCGCGGTCGCGGCGGCCGTGATTCGCGGCTTCGCCCGCCACCGCTCCGACCATCTGGGCAATTTCTGGGTTGATCTGACCCGGATCACGCTGCGTATCCTGCTACCGATCTGTGTGCTCGCCGCCTTGGTGCTCATCCTCGGCGGCGCGGTGCAGAACCTGTCGTCCGGGACCGAGCTGACGACGCTCGCCGGAGGCTCCCAGACCGTCACCGGTGGCCCGGTTGCCAGCCAGGAGGCGATCAAGGAGTTGGGCACCAATGGCGGCGGGTTCTACAACGTCAATTCAGCCCACCCGTTCGAGAACCCGACGAGCTGGACGAGCTGGCTCGAGAACTTCCTGCTCCTGGTGATCCCGTTCAGCATGCCCCGGCTGTTCGGTCGGATGGTCGGCGACAACCGCCAGGGCTACGCCATTCTCGCCGTCATGGTCGTCCTGGCCGTCGCCAGTGTGGCGCTGACCAACGCGTTCGAGCTGGCCGGAGGCGGGACCGTGCCGCAGGCTGTGGGGGCGGCGATGGAGGGCAAGCGGCGCTGGCCACCGGCAACAGCAGCACCGCGCTGAATGTCGGCCCCCACGGCTTCTCCGAGGTGCTCTACGCGTTTACGTCGGCCTCCAACAACAACGGCTCGGCGTTCGCCGGCATTACAGTCAACGCACCCTGGTGGAACACCGCGCTTGGTCTCGCGATGCTGCTCGGCCGGTTCGTGCCGATCATTATGGTGCTGGGCCTCGCAGGTTCGCTCGGTCGGCAGCAGCCCGTACCCGCCGGAGCGGCACGCTGCCGACCCACCGGCCTTTGTTCGTCGGCATGGTGGTTGGTGTCCTCGTGATCCTGGTCGCCCTGACGTTCCTACCTGCTTTATCCCTCGGCCCCTTGGCCGAAGGTCTCTAACCAACCCGCGAAAGAGTAAGCGAGATGTCGGTCACGTCAGCGGCGGCACCGGACACAGCCCTGGCGTCGCGGCGGGTCGGCGCCGGGGTACTGCAGCCGAGGCAGCTCTGGAGGGGATTGCCCGGGGCGCTGCGCAAGTTGAACCCGGCCACCCTGTGGCGGAACCCGGTCATGTTCATCGTCGAGGTGGGCGCCGTGTTCAGCACTGTGCTGGCGATCATCAACCCGTCCGTGTTCGCCTGGTTGATCACAGGTTGGCTGTGGCTGACCGTGCTGTTCGCCAACCTCGCCGAAACGGTGGCCGAAGACCGCGGCAAAGCCCAGGCTGCGACACTACGTCGGGCCAAGCAGGAGATCGTCGCCTGGCGCCTGACTGGATGGACTGCAGGCGCCACCCCCGGGACCTACCGCGAAGAGGCAGTCGACGCCGTCGCGCTGCAGCAAGGCGACATCGTGGTCGTCGAGGCGGGGCAGGTCATTCCCGGCGATGGTGACGTCGTCGAGGGGATCGCCAGCGTCGATGAGTCGGCGATCACCGGAGAATCAGCCCCTGTCATCCGGGAGTCGGGCGGCGACCGCTCGGCAGTCACCGGCGGAACCCGGGAGCTGTCCGACCGCATCGTGGTCAAGATCACTCAGCGGCCCGGTGAGAGCTTCATCGATCGGATGATCGCTTTGGTCGAAGGCACTAACCGGCAGAAGACTCCTAATGAGATCGCGCTCAACATCCTGCTCGCGGCGCTGACCATCATCTTCCTGCTTGCGGTGGCAACCATGCAGCCGATGGCGATGTTCGCCAAGCAATGGCAAGCAGCGGCACCGGACACCCTCACGCTGACTGAGAATGGCGTCGCCGGCGTGGCGTTGGGTGGCCCTGCTAGTGGCCTTGATCCCCATAACCATCGGGGCCTTGCTGTCCGCGATCGGCATAGCCGGCATGGATCGGCTCGTGCAGCGCAACGTGCTCGCGATGTCGGGCCGTGCGGTGGAAGCGGCGGGTGATGTGAACACGCTCTTGCTCGACAAGACCGGCACGATCACCTTGGGCAACCGCCAGGCCACCGACTTTCTGCCGGCCGATGGCGTGTCCATCGAGGATTTGGCCGACGCGGCCCAGTTGGCCAGCCTGGCCGACGAAACGCCGGAGGGTCGGTCGATCGTAGTGCTGGCCAAGAATGCCTACGGGCTGCGGCAGCGGGACGAGGGCGTCATCCCGAGTGCCCACTTCGTGGCTTTCACTGCGGAGACACGTATGTCGGGGGTGGATCTGACCATCGACGGTGGAGGTACGCGCTACGTCCGCAAGGGTGCAGCCGCCGCCGTCATGAAGTGGGTGCGTGATCACGGGGGCCACCCCACCGGCGGGGTAGGACCCGCGGTAGACGGCATCAGCGCCTCAGGTGGCACACCGCTGGTGGTGGCCGAGCACGTCGACGGCCAGCCTGCTCGAGCATTGGGCGTCGTCCATCTGAAAGATGTCGTGAAGACCGGGATGCGCGAGCGGTTCGACGAGATGCGCCAGATGGGTATCCGCACTTTGATGATCACCGGCGACAACCCGTCGACCGCCCGGGCGATTGCCGGCGAGGCGGGCGTAGACGACTTTCTCGCCGAAGCCACGCCGGAGGACAAGATGGACCTCATCCGCGCCGAGCAGCAGGGCGGACGGCTCGTCGCGATGACCGGCGACGGCACCAACGATGCTCCCGCTCTGGCGCAGGCGGACGTCGGGGTATCGATGAACACCGGTACCTCCGCGGCCAAGGAAGCCGGGAACATGGTCGATCTCGACTCGGACCCAACCAAGCTGATCGAGATCGTGGAGATCGGCAAGCAGCTGTTGATCACCCGGGGTGCCCTGACGACCTTCTCGATCGCCAACGACATCGCGAAGTACTTCGCGATCATCCCTGCCATCTTCGTGGGGGTCTATCCCAGCCTTGCCGCGCTCAACGTGATGCGGCTGCACTCGCCGGCGTCGGCGATCACCTCGGCGATCATCTTCAACGCGTTGATCATCGTCGCGCTGATCCCACTCGCTCTGCGGGGAGTGCGCTACCGGCCGAGTAGCGCGTCCAAACTGCTCTCCCGCAATTTGCTGATCTACGGCCTCGGCGGCGTTATTGCGCCGTTCCTCGGCATCAAGCTGATCGATCTGATCGTCCAGTTCATCCCGGGGATGTGAGAGATGCGTCTACCCAGTTGGATCGCCCAGCACCTGGCCGCGCTGCGGGCGTTGCTGGTCTTCACCGTGCTGCTCGGACTGGCTTACCCGCTCGCTCTGGTCGCCCTGGCTCGACTCCCGGGGCTCGCCGACAAGGCCCAAGGATCGCTGGTGAGCGGTGCGGACGGCAGCCCGGTCGGCAGCAAGATCATCGGCCAGCTGTTCGTGAGCTCTGACGGCAATCCGCTCCCGCAGTATTTCCAGAGCCGCCCATCGGCCGCTGGGGACGGCTACGACCCGACGTCCACCTCGGCGAGCAACCTCGGTCCTGAGAGCATCGAGGACACCTTGCCGGTTCCCGGTGCCGTAGACGAGGAAGGCGCCCCGGACGAGGGGAGCCAGAGCCTGCTCACTCAGGTCTGCGCGCGCAGCCTCGCAGTTGGCCAGCTGGAGGGCGTCGACGGCAGTCGCCCCTTCTGCACCAGCGACGGCGTCGGTGCCGTGCTTCGGGTGTTTCGCAGCGAGGGTCTGACAGGAACGGTCACCCGAGCGGTGTCGGTGAACCAAGCCTGCCCGGCCACACCCTTCATCACCTCTTACGAAGGGGTGACCGTCGAATGCGCCCAACCGCGTGAGGATTACAGCGGCGGGGTGCTTACGCCGGTCCGCGGCGACGCGGCCGCCCCGCTGGCCGTACCGCCCGACGCGGTCACCGCGAGCGGCTCCGGACTTGATCCGCACATCAGCCCCGCCTACGCCGAGCTGCAGATCGCTCGAGTGGCCCGGGAGCGGGGCGCAGATCCTGGGCGCGTACGCGAGCTGGTGGAGGAGCACACCACGGGCCGGACGCTAGGTTTTCTAGGGGAGCCCGGCGTCAACGTCCTCGAGCTCAACCTCGCCCTGGACCAAGAGTTTCCCGAGCGCTGATCGACCGCCCACGGGCGGTGCATCGAAGGAGAGGGAGGATCTGTCTGTGGCACGTGGACAGCTTCGGATCTACCTTGGCGCCGCTCCGGGTGTGGGCAAGACCTTCACCATGCTCGAGGAGGCCCATCGGCGGCGCAGTCGCGGCACGGACGTGGTGATCGGCTTTGTCGAGACTCACGGGAGACAGCACACCGAGGAGCTGATCGGCGATCTGGAGGTGGTGCCGCGCAAGACGCTCGAGTACCGAGGCGCCACGTTCACCGAAATGGATGTCGACGCCGTCCTGGCACGCAGGCCCCAGGTTGCACTCGTTGACGAGCTAGCCCACAGCAACGTGCCCGGGTCTCGCCACGCCAAGCGCTGGCAAGACATCGAGGATCTGCTCGAGGCAGGGATCACCGTGCTCTCCACGGTGAACATCCAGCACTTGGAGTCGCTCAACGACGTGGTGTACCAGATCACTGGGATTGCCCAACGGGAAACCGTGCCCGACGAGATCGTCCGGCAAGCGGACCAGGTCGAGCTGACTGACATGACTCCCGAGGCCCTGCGGCGTCGGATGGCGCACGGAAACATCTATCAGGCGGACAAGATCGAGGCCGCGCTGGGCAACTACTTCCGGGTCGGCAACCTCACCGCGTTGCGTGAGTTGGCCCTGCTCTGGTTGGCCGACAAGGTCGACGAGCAGCTTGACCGGTACCGAAACGAACACGGGATCGGCGACACGTGGGAGGCTCGGGAACGGGTCGTCTTGGCGTTGACTGGCGGCCCCGAGGGAGAAACGCTGATCCGGCGGGCCGCCCGTATCGCCGCGCGTACCAGAGGCGCTGATCTCCTGGCCGTGCACGTGGCGCGCTCGGATGGGCTCGCGGGTGTCGACCCTGCCCATCTCGCTCAGCAGCGGCTTTTGGTGGAGAGCCTCGGCGGCACATACCACGAGGTCGTCGGGTCAGACATCCCCACCGCGTTGCTTGAGTTCGCGCGCGGGGTGAATGCCACCCAGCTCGTACTCGGGGCCAGCCGCCGGGGACGCCTCGCGCAGATTCTGGCTCCGGGGGTGGGTGTAACAACGGTGGCTCGCTCCGGAGCCATCGACGTCCACCTGATTACCCACGAAAAGATCGGCCAGGGCCGTCGGCGGCCGCTGATCAGCGGCATGGCGTTATCGGGCCGACGCCGACTCGCGGGATTTCTCGGCGTCGCGATCGGCCTGCCACTGCTTACGCTGCTCCTTCACGTGATGCGCTCCCAGTTGTCTCTGGCCAGTGTGATGCTGCTCTTCTTGGCGGCGGTCGTCCTTGCCGCGCTGGTGGGCGGGCTCTGGCCGGCCCTGTTCGCTGCCGTCGCGGCCTCGCTGCTGCTGAACTACTTCTTCACTCCGCCGCTGTACGGGTTCACGATCGCCGAACGTGAGAACTTGCTGGCACTGATCGTGTTCATCGCGGTCGCCGTTGCGGTCAGCGCCGTGGTCGATCTGGCTGCGCGGCGAACCCGCCAGGCTGCCCAGGCCAGCGCCGAGGCATCCACCTTGGCCGCGGTAGCCGGTAGCGTGCTGCGTGGTGACCGTCCGCTCACCGCTCTGCTCGAGCGGCTGCGGGAGACCTTCAGCCTGGAATCGGTCACGCTGTTGGAGCGTCGACCCGGAGTGCCGGGCGGCCCCGAGCTCCAGCACGACCCCGCGGCGTGGCAGGTCGCATCGTGCGTAGGTGGCCCACCCTGTGCGTTCCCGGGCGAGGGTGATGTCGAGGTTCCGGTCCCGAGAGCCGGTGAGCCGGGCAACGGCAGTGATCTGGCCCTGGTGCTGCGCGGGCACCCCCTCGACGCCGGTGACCGGCGCATTGTCGAGGCCTTCGCTGCCCAGGCCGCTCTAGCGCTGTGGCAAGAACGGCTCGCCGAGGAGGCTGCCGCCGCGCGGCCCCTTGCTGAAGCGGATCGTATGCGTACGGCATTGCTCGCCGCGGTGAGCCACGACCTGCGCACTCCGCTTGCGTCTGCGAAGGCAGCGGTGACCAGCTTGCGCGATTCCGGGGTGACGTTCTCCGACGACGATCGCGACGAGCTGCTCGCCACAGCCGATGAGTCCCTGGACACGCTCACCCGCCTGGTGGCGAACCTGCTCGATATGAGCCGGCTGCAGGCTGGGGCCCTGGGCCTGACCGAGGTCGACGTCGGCATCGAGGAAGCGGCGCCGCGGGCGCTCGACGAACTCGGGGAAGCCGGCCGGACCGTACGCCTGACGTTCCCTGAGGACCTGCCGACGGTGCGCGCGGACCCTGCCTTACTGGAGCGGGTTCTGGTCAATGTCATCGGCAATGCGCTCCGGTTCAGCCCTCCGGGGCAGCCGCCCACGGTCACGGCGAGCGAGCACGAGGGGATGGTCGAGCTGCGGGTCATCGACCATGGTCCGGGTATTCCAGAGCTCGACCGTGAAAAGGTCTTCCTGCCCTTCCAGCGTCTTGGCGATCGTGACAACGAAACCGGGGTCGGCCTCGGGCTGGCTCTATCTCGGGGCTTGACCGAAGCAATGGGGGGGAGCCTCAGACCTGACTCGACTGCCGGAGGCGGGCTGACCATCGTCCTGGCATTGCCGGCCTCAGAGACGGCAGAAGAGGGTCGTGAAGTGGAATCGGCTCCGCTGGGCGACCTCGCCGGCAGGGTGTCCCGCCACCCGCTCAGCTCGAGGGATGTCAAATGATCAAGGTCCTGGTGGTCGACGACGAGCCGCAGATCCTCCGCGCCCTGCGGATCAACCTGCGCGCTCGCGGATACGACGTGGAGGTTGCCGCGTGCGGGACGGAGGCGCTACGCATCGCGGCCACCCAGCAGCCGGAACTCGTCGTGCTCGATCTCGGCCTGCCCGACCTGGACGGACTCGAGGTCATTCACGGTCTGCGCGGCTGGACAGCGGTGCCCATCATCGTGCTGTCCGGGCGGTCGGGCAGCAGCGACAAGGTCGCCGCCCTCGACGCCGGCGCCGACGACTACGTCACCAAACCGTTCGGCGTAGACGAACTCCTGGCCCGCATCCGCGCGGTCACCCGGCGGGCCGCCGGGCAGGCAAGTGCCGGAGCCACGGTCACGATCGGCCGGTGGCAGATCCAGCTCGCCGACCGGGTGGTCTGCAGCACCGAAGGCACCGAGCAGGTGCGGCTGACTCCCACCGAGTGGAAGCTGCTGGAGATCCTGGTCCAGAACCCGGGGAAGCTGGTCAGCCAGCGCCAGTTGTTGCAGGAGGTTTGGGGGCCGCAGTACGGGAGCGAGACCAACTACCTGCGCCAGTACATGGCGCAACTGCGCCGCAAGCTCGAGGACGACCCGTCACACCCGCGTCACCTGCTCACTGAACCCGGCATGGGCTATCGGCTGCACCTCAATGACGGTGAGCAGCCCACCGAGGCTTGATCACCGGCCTTCGAGCGCCAGAGCAGCGCCAACCTGGTCGGCCAGCAGGCAGGCCACCTTGCGCTGCTCGATCGTCGGGCGCGCCACGTGTGTGGAGGCCGTCAGCCGAAACTCACCGTGCGTGACGCCTGCATTACGAACCGCCAAACGCAGCTCGGAGTCACTCGGCAGTCCCTGACGATCGACGTCGATCTTGTGGTCGCCGACGGCCACGTCACCGTCGGGCTCGAGGGTGGGCAGCAATTCGCTCGTCGCCTCCTGAAAGCGGGCAACGTCGAGATCCAGCACATCGATCAGCTGTTGTTGAACGTGCTCGATCACAGCGGCTGCGGGGACGGAACCGGTACCGATCTGCTCTGCGGCGCTCAGCACACCGGACAGATAGCCCGATTCACGACTCGCCTTTGCCTGCTGGCGACGACCCCACAAGCAGATCTCGGTGACCGCTACGCCGACAAGTATCAGCAGGACTGTGGTCTCAATATCGGCACGGTCGTCGATGGTGAACCGGCCGTACGGAGCGGTGAGAAAGAAGTCGAACCAGACTGCACTGGAGGCGGCGGCGATCAACCCGGCCATCCGCAGCCCTGTCGAAGCCGCAGCGACGACGAGCAGGACAAGTATCAGTGCCGCGTTCGTGTTGTCGATGGCGTCGCGCACCAGAGCGAGCAGGGCACAGGCGGCCAGGGGCGCCAAGAACGAGACCAGCAGCACGGCTATGCGGTGGCGCTGGAGGAAGCGATCCGCAGGCATGATTCCATTCAAGCCGCAGATTCGCCTGCGAGCTCGGCCAGCGTCACATCTGCGGGAAACCCTGACGAGATTCTGACGCCGCTCGGCCTGCGTAGCGAACGCAGTCAGGAATAGCCGACGAGATCGGGCCGGTCCGGCCCCGGAGGCGGTCGATAAGTGCGGCAATGTCATCGGCCATGAGCTGAACATCGATCGGACGATCAATGTCGCCAGTGCGGCCGAGCCCTTGCAGGTCGCTATCGCCGGGTACTGCCGGTTGGGAGAATCGAGTAACCGAAAGGAGATCGAGGTGTCGCGTGTCATGGAGATGTTGGAGTCCTATCCCAAGCACTTGGGTGGATTTGATCAAGCCAAGCTTGCCGAATGCATCGAGGCGTGTTTCGACTGCGCGCAGGTCTGTACGGCATGCGCAGACGCCTGCCTGGCTGAAGACATGGTGAGCGAATTGGTGCGTTGCATTCGCACTGACCTGGACTGCGCTGAGATCTGCGCGACAACGGGCACGATCCTGTCTCGCCGCACCGGTTCCGACGCTGGCGTCACCGAAGCGCTGCTTGAAGCCTGCCGTGTTGCCTGTCGCGTCTGTGGCAACGACTGTGCGAGCCACGCCGACATGCATGAGCACTGCAGGATCTGCGCCGAAGCTTGTCGCCGGTGTGAGGCGGCGTGCGCTGCCTTACTCAGCGATCTGGGCTAGGAGTCAGGAAGAGCGCTCCGGCGGTTCTGGCTGGAGTCGCGATCAGCTTCCGCCGATGCCGATTGCGCTAAGCAGCACCAGGATCACGGTGCTGACAGCGAAGACTCCGTGTAACACGACCGGCGGGCGTGGGATGTGTTGCTCGGCGAGATCAACCCCCGCGCCACCGGACGGCGCCACGCCGGCCATGGCGGCACGGCCGTCCTTCGTCCACTGCCTGACCAGCAGTCCGCCCAGCAGCGCTACCAGAACGAGGTCGGCGACCGCGATCCAGGCCAGAATCTCGTTGTCGGTGACCACGTAGATGATCCATACGATCAGGCCGGCAGCGGCGAGGCCAAAATGCGCGAACACCCGAACTCGTGGAAAGTTCGTCCCTGCTCCCGGCACTTGGCGCAAACCTCCGCGGGTTGCCCACCGGAGCAGCATGAAGGATCCAAATCCGGCGGTAATGAGCCAGGTGACCAACGCGGCGATTGACATCGGACGGTCCCTTTCGGCGAAGCTGACTCTATCGGATACTGAAATTGACGTTAGACCCGAAACACCCTATCGTCAATACATCTGTCCGTTATGGAGGGCACGAGGTGCAGAGCTTCGACCGGAATGTGACAGGTATCGGTACGCTAGCCGACCCCGTACGCCGCCAGCTGTACCGCTTCGTGTGTTCCCAGATTCAACCCGTGACCCGCGATCAAGCGGCAGCAGCGGTTGGCGTTGCACGCCACAAGGCGAAGTTTCACCTGGACCGGCTGGAGGCAGAAGGACTGCTCGAGGCCGACTATGTCCGCTTGACCGGTCGCACTGGGCCAGGTGCCGGGCGTCCCGCCAAGCGCTACCGCCGAGGTCGCCACGAGTTCGCCATCACTCTTCCAGCCCGAGACTACGAGCTGGCTGGCCACATCATGGCCGAGGCCATTTCGGAGTCGGCGCGCACGGGCACACCAATCCTTGACGCGCTCGATAGCGCGGCGGCCGCCCACGGTGCAGCCATTGCCGCAGCGTCAGCTGATCATCCGTCCGGGTCGGATGCGGCTCTCGACTTCGCCGTCCGCATACTCACTGAGCAGGCCTATGAGCCTCGTCGCATTGATCGCACCGTGGTCATGGCTAACTGTCCGTTCCACCGCCTCGCTGTCAGCCACACCGATCTGGTCTGTCGGCTGAACCATTCCCTGCTCAGCGCGTTCGTCGACTCCATCGCGCCTGATCTGCTCGAGGCCCGTTTGGAGCCCGGTGAGAACCATTGCTGCGTCACATTGGTAGCGCGCCCCCAGTGAACGTCCGGGCCGCACCATCCACCCCCAGCGGCGGAGCCCGCATTTCTTGACAACAGCCGCGGTGGCCTTGCGGACCTAGAGGGTCACACTGCTGAGCACCGTAGTGCTGTTGATCTTGAGACGTCCCTCATCGTTGACCAGCCCGTACGCGGTCCGCTCGCGTACGACACGTCCGTCCTTGAAGTAATAGGTGATAGTCGCCTGCGCCGAACTCGGCGGTATCCCCCTCACATCAGCCACAGTGATCTTGTTGATCGCATCCCAGAACCGCTCGTAGGCCTCGCGCCCTCCGGCATGGTTGGTTTGATACGAGGCGGTCATCCGTGGCCAGCCCGCGTCGGTGTTGCGGGGCATCAAGGCGTAGTAGCTAGTGATCGCCCGCCTGAGCTGCGCTGCCGTCGCCGCCCCCTGGACCGTCGGCGCGGTCGTTGGCGAGGGAGGCTGGGTTGGCGTACGAGCTCTGGTTCGTGCGGTAGCTGTCGGGGATGGATGTCGCGGCGGTGTCGAGGATGCGCTCGGAGTGGGCGACTGTGGCGCCGTGGAGAGGCTTGTACTCGTGGGTGCAGCGGAGCTCGACTCACCTGAGCCGGCCGCCGGACTTCCAGCCTGGTCGTTCATCAGCACAGCGGTTACCAGGATTCCAATGCCGAGAAGGGCAACTATTGCGACAGCTGCCGCAATGCCGCGTCTGCGAGAGGGTTCGTCCGAGCGCTGATCCAAGCTGTCGGGCGCTGGCGGCTGAATCGCATCGGCTCCTGATGGCGTCAGATGGTGGGTCTGCGACACGCGCAAATCGCCGGCAGCGCCTGTAGTTGCCTCGCCTGGTGCCAGAGGGGTGAGGGCCTCGCCACTGGCGCTCGAACGACTGCCCGCAGCGACCGACGCCAAATTGCCTGCGACTGTCCTCATGGATGGACGAGCTTCCGGCTCGGTCGAGAGCATTTCCAGGATCACTGGCGTCAGTGCACCGCTTCGCTGTGGAGAAGGGAATTGCCCTGAGGCCACGCGATGCAGCAATGCGATGGAATTCTCATCGGTGCCAAACGGTGGGGTGCCCTCCACCGTGCTATACACCGTGGCGCCCAGTGAGAACACATCCGATGCGAAATCTGCCTCACCGCCGCGGGCGACTTCGGGAGCAAGATAGGCCGGCGTGCCGTGGATTAGCCCTTGCGTGGTGAGCGTCGCATCGCCCAAAGCGTGCGCAATCCCAAAGTCGCTGATTAAGGCCGTGCCGTCGTCGGCGATCAGGATGTTCCCCGGTTTCACATCTCGGTGGACGATGCCGAGCGCATGGGCCGCTGCGAGTGCCGACGCGACCTCTGCACCTACCTGCGCTGCCTCGGCCAGTTGCAGCGGTCCGCCCTCTTTGAGCACCTCAGCAAGCGTGATGGAGGAGATGAATTGCATGATGAGCCACAGCTGGCCCTCTTGCTCGACAACATCGAACACCGGTACGGCGTGCGGGTGATTGAGTCGCGCGGTGAGTCGTGCCTCCCGCATCGCTCGCTTATTGGCTAGCTCCGCTTCTGCTGTTGAGGCTCCTGGCTGACGATGCAGCTGTTTCAGTGCGACACGGCGTTCCAGGCGCTCATCCCAGGCTTCCCAAACCACACCCATTCCTCCGCTGCCCACGACGTGGTGCAGGCGGTAGCGATCGGCGATGAGAGCCATTGGTTCACTCACTCCACGGCTATTACCCCGTCGAGGCGCATTCGATTGTGCTAACTGATGGGCGGCATCTCCGCTAGAGATTGTTCATGGCGGTTTGGGGCGGCAGCCGCGTCGCCGCCGGAAGCGCTTGGCGCGGGTAGTGGTAGCCGTTTCAGCAGCAGGGCGTTGACTGCTACCAGCAGGCTGGAGCCGGACATCGTCAGCGCTGCGATCTCGGGCCGTAGCGCGAGTCCGAACGTGGGTGCGAAGACGCCGGCTGCGATGGGCAGGGCGACCGCGTTGTAGCCAATTGCCCAGCCGAGGTTCTGCCGCATCTTGCGCAGTGTTCCTTTGCCGATGCGCAGAGCGGTTGGCACATCGAGTGGGTCGGAGCGCATCAAGACCACGTCGGCAGTTTCGATGGCAACGTCGGTACCGGCCCCGATCGCGATGCCGAGGTCGGCAGCGGCGAGTGCGGGGGCGTCGTTGATGCCGTCGCCGACCATGGCGACGTGTTTTCCTGCCCGCTGGAGCTCGGCGATCTTTGCCGATTTGTCTGCCGGCAGTACCTCGGCGATCACTGTGTCGATGCCCAGTTGGTCTGCGATGCGGCGAGCGGTGGCTTGGTTGTCTCCAGTCAACATGACCACTTGAATGTTCATGGTGTGCAGTTCGCGTACTGCGGCTGCTGCGGTGTTCCGGGGCGCGTCGGCGAGGCCGAGAACGCCGATGGCCCGCTCGTCGACGGCAACCAGGACAGCCGTACGCCCGGCCGCGGCCAGTTCGTCGCGGCGGCGGCCCAGGTCGCCGAGGTCAATGCCGTCGGTGGTCATCAGGCGGCGGTTGCCCACCAACACTCGTCGGCCGTCAACCTGACCCTGGGCTCCATGACCGGGCACGTTGCGGAATGCCGTGGCGGCCAGACGCGGGGCTCCTGCCGCGTCCGCCCGGCGCACGACAGCCTGCGCCAGCGGATGCTCCGATTCGCGTTCCACTGCGGCGGCGAGCGCCAGCAGCTCCTTTTCGTCGAGGCCGTCCGCGACGACATCGGTGACCTCAGGCTCCCCTTTGGTCAGGGTCCCCGTCTTGTCCATCACCACGGTATCGATATGGGCGGAAGTCTCCAGCGCAGCGGCGTTCTTGAACAACACACCTCGTTGGGCACCCAGGCCGCTGCCGACCATGACCGCTGTCGGTGTGGCCAGGCCCAGAGCGTCGGGACACGTGATCACCACCACCGTGATTGCGAACAGCAAGGCTTCGGTAGGTGGCCGGCCGACCGCCAGCCATACCAGGAATGTGGCGGTGCCTCCGAGGAGCGCGACTAGGACGAGCCAGAAGGCCGCTCGATCGGCGAGCCGCTGACCGGGCGCCCTGGAGTTTTGCGCCTCCTGTACCAGCGCCACTATCTGGGCCAGGGCGGTGTCCGATCCGACCTTGGTGGCGCGTACCCGCAACGTGCCGGTGGTGTTGACAGAGGCGCCGATCACCTGCGAGTCAATTGCCTTGGCCACTGGCAGGCTCTCCCCGGTGACCATGGACTCATCGACCTCGGACTCGCCGTCGATGACCGTCCCGTCGACCGGGATCTTGGCGCCCGGACGAATCAGCAGCACATCACCCACGTTGACCTCGGCAGTGGGCACCTCCACCGGTTCTCCCTCGCGAAGCACGACTGCCATCGGCGGCGCCAGCTCAAGAAGTGTGCGGATTGCGTCGTTGGCCCCGCCGCGGGCTCGCATCTCGAACCAGTGCCCGAGCAGCACGAAGGCAGCTAGCACGGTGGCAGCCTCGTAGAAGACCTCGCCGCCGCCGGTAAGAGTGACATAGACGCTGTAGAGCCAGCCTGCGCCGATCGCGACCGCGACCAGAACCATCATGTCCAAGGTGCGCGCCCGCAGCGCCCGCCAAGCGCCGTCGAAGAAGATCCAGGCCGAGTAGAAGATCACCGGCAGGCTCAAGATCAAGGAAAAGACATCGTCGCGCAGCCCGAACGGTGCTGGGACGTCGAAGCCGATCACCTCCCGACCTATCGGAGACCACAGCAAGATCGGAATCGAGAGCAGCGCAGCAACCAGGAATCGGTTCCGCATGTCGCGCACCATCGCGTCCATCGACATCCCGGTGTGATGTCCGCCGTGGCCCATCGCGTCCTGAGGCGTCACCGGCGCACGACCAGCATGATCACCACGGGGTACCGGAACCGTCGTACGATACTCACCCGGCGCGTCTGTGATCACGTGATGATGCCCGGCGCCATGATCGGTATGGCCACGGTCGTGCGCCGAGCCGTGATCGGTGTGGCCACGGTCGTGCGGCGAGCCGTGATCGGTGTGCCCACGGTCGTGCGGCGAGCCGTGATCGATGTGCCCACGGTCGTGCGTCGACCCATGATCGGTGTGCTCGTCCTTGGTGGTCTGAGGATGATCATGCTGGGTCTCCGCCGGCGTTGGTTCCGCGAGCGGATCGCAGATGTGTTCCGGAACCGACTGACCGGCACAGTGATATCCGCAGTCCCGCACCCAGCCGGCCAGTTCCGCGACCGAGGTCCGGGAAGGGTCATAGCTGACGGTTGCAGTCTGCGCCACAGGATTCGCCGCGACATCGATTACGCCCGGACGGCGAGACAGCACCGCCTCGGCCACATTCTTCGAGGCCGCCCAGTGCACTCCAGACACCTCGAGAACGACCGTCGATCTCTTGGCTGTCATCGCTCCTCCAGACTCTGATGGCTTGATCGCTAGTCCAAATGCTTGTCGAAGAAGTCCGCAGTCCGCTCAATCGAGCGCTGCCACTGGCGCTGGAATGTGTGGCCCTCACCGCGGTATTTGACGAAAGTGACGTCTTTGCCGGCCAGCTTGAGTGCATTCACAGTCGCCTCCGACCAGCGGATCGGACAGGTGTCGTCCCGGATGCCGTGGTGTACCAGCAGCGGTTCGGTCACCCGGTCGAAATAGGGCCGCGACGATGCCCCGCGCCAGAATTCGGGTGACTCGTCCGGCAGTCCGTACGTCCGCGCAATCCGTCGGTTCGTCCTCGCTCGATCTTCCGATGGTCGATAGAACTGCTTCCAGTTGTCGGCTGCCAGCGAGCTCACGGATGCGTAGATGACGGCGGCATCGACGAGACCCGGCTGGGCCACCAGTGCTGTCAACGTGACGCCACCACCCATGGAGCGTCCGAGCCAGCCGACCCGTGCTTTGTCCAGGAACGGCAACTTCGAGGATTTGACCGCCTTGACCGCGTTGATCGTGTCAACTGCAAAGGGCAACCGGAGTTCGTAATCCACCTTCTTGTCGTTGTCAGACGATGCATGACCTCGATAGTCCGTGTGCAACACGACGTAGCCGTGCCGCGCCAGGTAGTCGTGCTCCCGCGCCATGCCCTGGCCAGGTAAGTAGGTGTCCGGATCGATGTAGCCGTGGTTGAGAACCAGGACCGGAAACGGGCCCCTGCCGTCCGGGACGTTCATCACGCCCGAGATGGTAAGCCCGTCACCCCGGTAGGTGATGATGTAGCGCCGGTACGCCCCATGGTCCGCCAGCAGCCGACCGACCTTGAGGTCGCGACCGTCGTACTCCTTGTTGATCAACGCCTGCACCGAGATCGGATGTGGCGGCTTCGTCGCCTTGGGGGATGGGGTGGTACTTGGCCGAGCTGGCGTCGCTGTAGGTGAGTGCGTCTGCGCTGATGCCACTTCTGAGGTGGCCGACGAGGCCTCCGGCGCTGGCGCCCTGCTCGGCTCGGCGGCACTGCATGCCATCAGGACGAGAGCGGCTGGCAGCACCACGAGCGCCTTCACACAGCCAGTATTCCCGCTGGCCCGCAGCTTGCTGCTGATCATGCCCGGCTCCCGATCAGACGACGCACGGCATGCACGACAAAGCTGATCACCGCGGCGTTGAGCAGGGCACTGACCGCCAGTCCGCCGACTAAGATCACCTCGCCGAGCCAACCCGATGGAAGATCAACGGGCGAAGGCATAAGTAATGACCACGGGACAGTGACGAGGAGCAGGAAGAAACCGGCAGCGAAACTGGTGTCCTCGCCCGCGAACCTGCCCGCCGCGAAGGACAGGACGGCGAAGATGGCAACGAGCAAGAGGTAACCCCTGGCGAACCAGTTGCCAAAGAGGAAACGGAAGACCTTCCGCATCGCAGTCAGATTTGGAGAGTAACCGTTGCCACGTCGCCGGTCTCGAGATCCTCCGCCGCGCGCACTGACTTCTTGACAGGCAGTAAATAGGTTCCTCGGGTCTTGTCAGGGAACAACGACGTGCTCCACTGCGTCGATCGGACCGCCGCTTCAACCTTGATTGAGCCGAAGCCAGCCGCCCGCACGCCGAACTTGGCTCGGATGTCGTCAGCTAAATCTGGCGGCAAGCTGACGAAGTACCAGGCGCCCGGACCGTCGTACTGCCACAGCTCGGCGCTAAAGACGTACATGGCGACCACCACAGTACAGACGCTCCATCCCAGTCTGGCAAAGACTGTGTGATTGTCTTGGGCTCCTGACGGGCCATGTCCAGCCGGGAAGACCGTGCATGCAAGTAATCAGGGCAGCGTCATTTGGAAAGCGGATTTCTCGACCCGCCAGGTGCGGTCGCTTACCGGACCCGATACTTCGCCGTCGGAGCTGGGGTAAAACGCTGTCCCAGAGATCGACACGGTGTTTCCGCGCCTGTGCAGCACGTCCCTTCGCGTCAGATGTCGGGAGCGCAACAGATCGATTCCATAGCCGACCCGCGCGACCGGACCAACGGCAAAGGACAACATCACATCCATCTGACCGCTCTGAGGATGGGCGGCAGGATTCACCGGCAGGCCTCCGCCGACGGTCGCGCCGTTGCCGATTGACATGTCTAGTACGGGACGATCGACATCCGCCACAATCTCTTCATCCACGCGCACCAGCACTCGCAGAACGTGCGGCCGCAGTGCCGCCTTTACAGCCCCGATTGCATAGCCCGGGCGACCGAGCCGCTTTTTCCACTTGATCGCTTGGCGGCTGGCCTCCGCGCCCATACCGACCCGAACGTTGTTGACGACGACATCCCCGGCATCGTCAACTACCAGGTCGATTGGGCCAACCTTCCCTGCCAAGACGGCACGCGCCGCGGCCTCCGGGTCGAGCGGGATCCCGACCGCGCGAGCGAAATCGTTGCCAGTACCGACTGGAATGAGGCCGAGGACCGTTTGCTCGAGCTCGCTGCGACGGTTCAGTGCCGCGACAACGCCGTGGAAGCTGCCGTCTCCGCCGGCAACAACTAGCTGTCGGCGGCCCAGGCGATTGAGGACATCGTCCAGCTCGCCTGCGTGGGAAGTAATGCAGACCTCAACCGTGGCAGATGTCCGAAGCACGGCAACGGCGGCGCTCAGTTCTTCGTCGTCCGCACTGCCTGCTTGGACGTTTGTCAGCAGGAGCATCGAGTCCACTGTTGCGACACTACAAAGCCGCGCGACGGAGCGTGCTCTTTTGCCATCCTTGCCGTCGCGATCGACATTGTCGGCATCGTGGCGGGGGAGGCCGATGACTCGCCGGCCCTCCAGCTCCTGGGCGTCCTGCTCATCGTCGGCGCGCACTGGGCGTGAGGACCGGTAAAGCGCAGCAGGTAACGTCCCCGGAGGCGGCAGCCGGTGTCTCGCTGAAGAAGCGGAGGGCTCCGGGGGTCGCTGACTCTTCTCACGCCACGGTGGTTTGAGGATCCTGCAGGACAGAGACGTCGTCCGGTCGGGCAGGATCTGAACATGACCGAGATTCCCGCCCGACTATCCATCGTCACGCTGGGCGTACGAGACATGGACATCCTCCGCTCGTTCTACCGGAAGCTCGGCTGGCCTGAGCTGCCGAACGGTGACAACTCATGGACCGGCTTTCTCCTCGGAGGTGTCTTGCTGGCGCTCTTCCCGCTGAGCGACCTGACCGCCGAGGCAGCGCCCGATAGCACTGCCCCGACCGGGTGGTCCGGCGTCACGCTGGCCTGCACAGTGGGTACCCGAGATGAGGTCGACAGCGCATTCGATACGGCTGTGACCGCCGGTGCGACGCCGGTGGCCGCCGCGAGCGACCGGCCGTGGGGCGGGCGTTCCGCGTTCATAGCCGACCCCGAGGGCAACCGGTGGGAGATCACCTGGTCACCTCGAGCCACCTACGACGTGCGCGGTGCCCTGTTGTCTTGGGGCTGAACCGGGCGGCCACATTGCCGCGAGTTCTTCCCTAAGCCGAGTCGCGGAGCTCGCACTCGACGGCGCGCCAGATCGACGACGACATTGAGCGGTCCTCGGGATCGGCCCTGCGACGAACTTCAGCGTCTCACGTGAGAATCGCACGGACCATTGACATAAGCCGTGACGAACGCCGGTGCGGCGGGCTCACTGGTTTCGGGGCGGGCGCAGGAGTGGTACTCCTCGTCCGAGGTCATACGTCTCTTTCGTCGGCGGTGGCCTCCTTGATGGCTTGCTGAGCCGCCGCCGCGCGTTCCGGGTGCCTTCAGATGTGGTGCTCATCGGGCGACCCTTCCGTTTAGCTGTGGGAGAACGACCACCTCGATCGGCTCTGTGCGCCCACGGATCTCCACGGTGCGTCGCTCGAGTTGGTTGGTCGCCATGTCTGCGGCCTTGGCGGCTGCAACACTCACGATCACCTCGCCTGCAACGGCAGCCGATGCCAGTCGCGCCGTGATGTTGACCGCATCACCGAGTGCCGTGAAGTCGTCGACAGTTGTGCCAAGCCCGGTAGCCCCAACGAATGCCTCGCCGGTGTGGACAGCTGTTCCTACTGGAATGGATATCGCCGGAGTGGTGCTTGGCCGTGCTGCCTCCTCAGTCAGGTCGATTGCGGCTGCTACCGCTAGTGCCGCGTGCTGCGGCCCGCTGATTCCCCCGAAGAAGAGCCCGATAACCTCATCGCCTACGACTTTGTCAACGATGCCGTCGTGAGCAACGATGGAATCGGATGCCAATCGATAGAAGCGGTCGAGAAAGGTGTGGAAATCGGCCGGGCGCATTCGTTCTCCCATCGCTGTCGAGCCGCGGACATCGGAGAACAGCAGTGAGATCGGGATCTCTACGCCCGACAGCTGACGTTTGCGAAGGACGGTTATGCAGTCCGTGCACAGAGCCGGATTGCCCGGTGATTGCTTGTACCCTATATGCCTGAAAATGAGGCCACCCAGCCCGGCGAACGGAGCAGCGCACAGCTTGCAGCGTGGAGCGGAGGGGATTCGCCGGAACACGCGCCGCTGCTTGGCGAGGCCGGGACTCTCCCCGGTTAGCACGGCCCGGACTTGTTCTGGAGTGAATCCCTGGGCCGCCACCCATTCAACTTACGCCGGACGTCCCTAAGCCGTCTCTGATGTTGACCGCTGCCTTCGAGCAGCCGCAGCAGATTGGCCAGAACGGGCGCTGCGCTTGTGGCGCTGCACCCAGCGGCCACAGTTCACCTGGAGTCGGAAGTGGCGTGCGTACTTGCTTACTGGCGACTGGACCTCGAGACGCCATGTCCTCAATGAGCGCCTCCGATTTCGATGCCGGCCGTTGCAGTGGCCAAGCCGGCTAAAACGACAAGGGATGAATCCGCTGGTTACCGTCGCCTTAGTCGTGCTGGATAGGCCTGTTTCATGGGCCGGCTCCCATCGATCAGATGTAGGCGTCCGGCGGCCGTTCCGCAACCTGATCCGAGGGGACTGGCTCCGGCGCCTCAGGCAAAGCGAGCGCAACGCGCCCATGCCCCTCATGCGCCTCGGCTGCAGCTCGGTGATACTCCTCGAGCAAATGAACAAAGCTGGGATCGCCGTACGGCCTGCCATCCACGGCGGGCCCCTCCCGACCCTCGAGGACGGCTTCAACATCCTCGCCGGTCAGCGTCCGATAGGTCTCCAGCGCATGCGCGAGCGCGAGGATCTGGCCTCGGTTGTCCTTCAGCAAGGACTCCACGCGGTCCAGCATGTCGGCCAGCTTGTCCTCGATCCGATCCGCAAGGGCTCGGCGCATCACTGTCTCGGGGTCCTCCGTCTTCTTTCCCGAACGGCCGCCCCCCGGAGCGCCAACCTCCAGCTTCTTGGCAGTGGAGTACGACGAAACGGTCGAGCCCATGCCCCAGAAGCCCTCCATGTACGAGGCCACAGAGGTTGCAGACTCCAGATCACCGGAGACCCCGGAGGAGCTGTCGTCGCTGAAGAACATCCGCTCCCCGGCCAGGGAGGCAAGCGATACCAGGATGTCAGAGTCGTATTCCGTTCGCCATCGCGTGAACTGATCTTCAGGTGGGATGCTCGCAACCATCCCAAGATAGTCACTGCCCTTCTCGATAGTCGCGACGTCGATCTCCATGTGCCGGCGTGTCCGGTACGCCGTGATGGCATGGCAGGCCTCGTGCACGGCCACTGCGTGCCGCTCGCGCTCGATGTACTCCACGTCCTCAGGCGGTCCCAGTTCCCGCAGTTGCTTGGCTTTCATCACGTCGTTCCACGTGATCACATCGCGACCGTCGCGGATCGCGGTAATGAGCGACTCATTGACGAGATCCTTGATGGTCGCGCCGGTCGCGTACGGCGTGATGGTCGCCAATTTGTCCATGTTGTCCGGGGTGAGCTCGTGCCGCACCTTGTTGAAATACCCCTCATACGTCCGGACCCGGCCGGCCTTGCTGGGATAGCCGACCTTGTAGATGCGGTCTATACGGCCGGGTCGCAACAACGCTTCGTCGAGCGCTTCGGGCATGTTGGTCGCCATCATCACGAGGATTCGATACTTGGGCGGCGGCTTGGGTTGCATGCCCAAAGCCCGCCTCACGTACCGGTTGATGAATCCCCGCGGCTTCTTCAGTCCCGACAACTCAGTCAGCAGCGCTTGCAGGGTTCCCATCCCGCCGCCGCCACCCATGGCTCCGCCTGGCATGAATTGCTTCCAGCGGCGAGGCGGCTCTTCCTCGACGACGGATGCACCACTGTGCAGCGCGGCACGCACAAGCATGAGCTGGGTATCGGGCGCAAGGTAGGAGAACCCGTGGCAGCCAGCAGCCCGGAAAGGCGCTGGGGTGGCGCGCCCGGGCCCTCCACCGGGACCGACTTGGCCAACAGCGCCTCGGTTTCCTAGGGAGTCCGCCTCATCGAAGAAGACGATCACGCCGCCGTACCGCAATGCCAACTTCCGGAGTTTACGGAACAGCGACTTCACCTTGAGGATGCCCACTCCGAAGAACATGTTGATGAAGGCGCCGGGGTCTACGAAGACGTACGGCTTTCCCGTCTCGCCAGCGACCGCTTCAGCCATCAGCGTCTTGCCCGTTCCCGGAGGCCCCCACAGCAAGAGGCCGCCGGGTACATAACCGCCCTTTTCTTCGATCTCGTCAGGGTTCTCCAGGAAGAGGATGTTCTCCTTCACGCGCGCCAGCACGTGGTCTTGTCCCCAGACGTCTGAAAACCGGGTCGTGATGTCGTCGGGAAAGTAAACGTCGACACCGCCACGCGACAACAACCAGAAAAGGCCGATGAATTGGAACGCGATGAAGAAGAATGCAAAGGCCAGCTGGAGGACGAAGGGCAGCAGCTGCCATAGGATCGCGGGGGCCTCGAATATCGCCTCCACGGGCGAAGTCTTGAGGATCTTGCCGGCGACTACGGCGTACAGGGCAATGAAGAACAGGATCTTCAGGATGCGAGCGATACGGAATCGCGTCCAGTCCGAAAACCTTCGTTTAATCGTGCGATCGAAGCGGCCGAACAGCGTTTTTGTCCAGAACTGGTGATAACCGGCCCAGCGCTCACTGATCAGATAATGAAGCTGCCGGATGGCCTCCAGGCCCATCAGCGCTAACAGCCACCAACTACTCCGCACCTGCAGCCTGACGGCGTCGGTGAACGGCAGGATCGGGTTGCTGGCCATCGATGCCCAGAGCAAAATCAACCACGCAAGCCCCAGCAGCAGCAAGAACTTGAAGCGGTCCCACAGTGGGAGCGGCTTGCGGGTCTTAGCCTCCGGCTCCGACGAATGCTTGCCGGGTGAGGGAAGACCCTCCGGGGGAGGAGGCCAGTTGGGGTCAACCTCGGTGATCCCGCCTCCAGCGGGCGGCTCGAACGGCGGGCCCGGCGGGGCATTCGTGCTCATTACTTCTCCTCGATCGTGAACGAGGCCGTCACACTCTCTAGCTCTGCGTGCCGCGCCTGATAACACGCACTCGAACAGCGTAGGAGCATGACATACACCTTGCTCCCCTCCTTATTCGTATACGCCGTCTCATCGAACGTCTGCAACGGCCCGCCCCGGACCCGATACTGAAAGACCTCGTGTACGCCTCGAAGCCCCGATTTCGGTGTCAGCACCGAGTCGCTGACCAAGTTGAAGTCGCTGAAGGTCGTGGAGGAATTCGTGGCGGCGGCGCGAGCCGTTGCTGTCACCGGCAACACCAGATCGCGGAGATTGTCGAATGAGACCTGGTCGCCTGCCTTCGTCGGCACCGGCTCCACACGGACGTACACGATCGGGTCCGGGGTGTCGCTGGCGACCAGGTGCGCAACCGATGGCGCTTTCGCAGCGTCATAGGCCACGACCCACTCGCTGTCGCTTCCCGGGCTAGGACTCGCCCCAGTCGCAGTCTGCTTGAGGGCTTTCTCGTCAATTTCGTGCCAAGATGCCGGGACCTTGAAATATGTCTTGTTGGGCGTGTTCGCTACGTAAGTATGGTCGGGAGCGCTACAGCCTGAAGCAGCTCCGAGAACAGCGCATTCCAAGATCACTGCCGCCAGGGCGGCTACCCGTGCCATGCTCAGCATCGCGCGCCTCCCAGCCCTATCCACCGCAGCCTGGCATCTCCAGTATGCGGCGCGAACGCCCACATTCTGCGGCTGGCCGCTAGTCAGGGCAGCGGAGGATGCGGGATTCGAACCCGCGAGGGCGTGGACCCCACCCGCTTTCCAAGTCTGCTCTCGGCCGTTAGTCGATGTTCAGACCAGACTGCCAGGCGGCCATTGCAGGAATGGCAACCGATCACGAACCCTAATGAACGGCCGCGAATGAGACCAAAACTGAGACTGGCGCTGAGACTCAACGGGCGCAAAACCATCTTGATCGGCACCGTCCCCGGCATCGGAGTTCGATGCGCAGAGGTGATTGCGGCCGAGACCGGGGCCGACATGAGCATCTTCCCGACCGCTGCGCACCTCGCCTCCTGGGCCGGGACCCGCCCCGGCAGCAACGAGTCCGCTGGCCGAGTCAAGTCGACCGTGACCCGACCAGGCAACCCCTACCTGAAGGCTGCGCTCGGAGCCGCCGCACTCTCGATCGCGAACACTCATGGCACCTACCTCGCCGCGAAGTACCGACGGATCGCCGCACCGCCGCGACCCCGAACGCGTTCGCTTACACGCCATGAACCAGCTCCAGCGGCTTGGCTACCACGTCACACTCAGCCCGCCGCCGCATCAGCCTAGAGAGTAGGGTCACCGCCACACACGGAATCTTCGCGTCAGAGCTAACGACGACGACGCATGCACATTCAGTTGTCACCGTTTGCTGACAGCTGCTCGGCTCGTGTACCCCGCCTGCCGCTGGTTACGGAGCTCGGGCAATGTGTCGGCTGAGACAAGTAACAAACCACTCCAGAGAGAACATGTTGTGTGACTGATCAGCCGATCCAGTATGCGGAATCCGCCGACGGTACCCGGATCGCCTATCGCCGCTTCGGATCCGGACGACCGGTGGTCTTCGTCGGGGGCGCGCTCTCGACGGCCGAGGCGGCCGGTCCGTTGGCTGCCGCGCTAGCCGAGGCTGGCCTGCATGGCATCACCTACGACCGTCGCGGTCGGGGGGAAAGCGGCGACACCGCGCCGTACGCACCCGAGCGGGAGGCCGAGGATCTGCGCGCTGTCATCGACGCGGTCGGCGGTGCCGCATTTGTCCTCGGACACTCCTCTGGTGCGGTGCTGTCGCTGTTCGCGGCGGCCGAGGGCGTACCCATGACCCACCTGTTCTTATCCGAGCCGCCGCTGCGGTTCGGACACAACGAGCCGCCGGCGGACCTTGCGGACCGGCTGCGGGCCCTCGTCGACCAAGGCGAGAACGAGGAGGCGGTCTTGCTCTTTCTGCGGGAGGACGTCGGCATGCCCGAGCCAGCGATCGAACAGCTCCGTGCGTCCGCGGCCTTCGCCGGTCTCGTCCCGCTCGCGCAGACCACGGTCTACGACAACCGGCTCGTCGCGTCGGTGTCGACGCCGACCGCCGCGATGCTCGGGGTCGACGTGCCGACGACTATCCTCCGCGGCGACCCGACGATGCCGTTAATCGTCACCGCCGTCGAGCGACTCGCTGCCGCGATGCCGGGGACGGAGCTTGTGGTCGTGCCGGAGTCACACGACCATCGCATGGACCCCGCCGGGACCGCTCGAGAGGTGCGCGCCCGAATCGGCTGATCATCGCTGTGCGCGGCGCCGCCCGAACCGTGGGGAGGACACGGGCCGCGTGGCCGGGCGGAGCCTGGCCCTTGATCAATGAGGCATGAGCCAAGCAGGGCGTTTCAGCGAAGACGGCCAGAATGTCTTGGCTTCGCGGACACGCGAGCCGAAGACCGGGCCGGGTCACGGTTGGTGCCGGTCAGGCCGTGGTCGAAGTAGATGCGGTCGTCACCGGTACCTGCTCGGTCGATACGCGGGCCTATCCCACCAGGAGTTCGTTCATCGTCACGACATGCCCCCGCACCAAAACCCCGTCAGGAGCCGGTTCACTACCCCAAGGAGGATCGCCCTACGGGTGCCCGCAAGCCGACCCGCCGAATTACTCCAACGACTCGGGGTCGGCTGGATCTGTCGGGAACGGTCTGCGGCACAGCCTCTGTAGGTGCTGGTTCGGCAGGGTATGGACTTGGAGCGCGGTGAGCCAAGCGGAGCCGGTGGTGACGGCAAGCTCGCTGCTAGAGACCGCCCTTGGCGAAGAGGGCGCATACCTGGTTGAAAACGGCGCGCTGGCCAGACCGAAGGCGGCAAGCATCATTGAGAGGCATTTGCTTCGATCTGACTGGTCATCGCGGGACGCCTACTGGTGCCTCTGGAGCTGCTCGAGGGCACGATCGACTGCATTGCGGACCGGTCCGTACCAGGCGGGGCCATGACCGGGCACGAACATGTCGGCATCCAGTCTTCGATATGCCTCGAGCGCCCGAATTGCGTCGGGCTGCGAGTGTGAGAAATCCGCAGGCACCAGGGGGGGTCCGGTTCCGCTCACCGTCGGATGCCCGCGTGATCAGCGCATCTCTGCTCAACAAGACACCAGCCTCAGCCAGGTAGTAGCCAATGTGACCAGAGGTATGGCCGTGTGTCGCTATCGGGATGGGTCGGCCCGGGAGATCCAGCGGGCCGGCAGCGGGGAACGGTTCGGCCGCATGGCATTTGAGGTGCACCGACCTTGTTGATGCTGACGGCCCATCGCACACCTGGGGTCGGTAGAGGCGTTTGATCACATCGCTGGGTGTTGCGGTTTCGACCTTCTCGCCGCGTGCATGTGGCACCTCGAGGGGGTCCATGTAGAGCGGGATGCCGTAGCTGTCGTTCAGGTGATTGAGCGCACTCGACGTGGTCGGCATGGGCATGGGTCAGGAGGACGGCCCGGACGTCCTTGAGGCGTCGGCCAACCAGGCGGAGCGATCGTTCCAAGAGTTGGATGTCGCCGTGCCAGCCAGTGTCGACCAGTGTGAGGTCGGTGCCGTCGGCAATGATGGCCCAGTTGACGTAGGTGCCTTCGAAGACGAAGACGTTCTCGGCGACCTGGCGGTCTTGAAGCGTGCGGTTCACGCGATCCTTTCGATGGTTTCGAGCTCGGTTGCGGCAGACGCTAATGACACGCAGGACGCCGACTCTGGAGGGGGTACGCTCGGCCGGCGTTTGCTGGCTGACTACGGCGTTCGTTCACTGCGCTGGCACTCGGCGGCCATCAAGGAGCTGCGAGCAGAAGGCATCACCGAGCCATCGCTCGTACTGTTCATCGGTCCAGCCGCGGCCCACAACCAAGAGTTGCCAGACGGCGGGATGGTTAAGGGTCCACAGGACGTCGGTCGCCCGGGTGACGTCCAGCGATGAGGCCAGCGATCCTGTCGCGTGTAGCTGCTCGACGATGGAACGCTGCACATCGAGGAGTTTGGCCTCGATGCCACTCCATAGGGTCGCGATCTCAGGATCGGCCGGCCCGGCGGCACGGATCATCTCCAGCAGTGCGCCGGAGCGGCTCTTGACGCGGCGCGACTGTGCGGCGACGAGACGGAGTTTTCGTTCGGGATCGGGCTCGTTTACTACGGCGCGGTACCACTCTCGTTCGAGCACAGGCAGGTCCGCTTCATCGCCGCCGAGGCGGGCGTCCCAAAGCGCGTGTACCACGCCGGCTTTGGTTGGGAAGTACACGTAGATGGTCTTGAGAGCAACGCCGGCTTTTTCAGAAACCATCGTTGCTGTGTCACAAGCCGGCTCGTCGACGGCTGCCATCGCTAACGCAGCGGGTCGCCTACTCGTCGAACCGTTGTTCCGAACGGCGACGGAGCCATCGCAGCCGAGATATCCAGATGCCCCATCTCGACCAGGCCGCCAGCACTCTCGACCAACCACGTGGCTGAGCCACGCTCCGCATGCAGCGGCACGCTCAGGGACCCTCTTGCGACACGTGTCCTGCGTGAGCTTGGTCGGTCCCGCTCCCAGCCATTCCGGCACCTCCCGGGACAGAGTGCCCCCAGCTCCACGGCCCTGCTGGGACAAGGTGGCAGGCACCAGCCGGCTCTCCAGACGGGCCGGGTCAGCCGTACGCGATCCTGGTCATGGTCATCGACACTCGGGTACCGGCAGTTCCCTGGAGGATGTGCGACAGGTCGTTAAGCGCCCCGATGACTGCATCCTTACCGGTGGTCCGGGCGAAGTCGGCTGCGGCTTCGACCTTCGGACCCATCGACCCGGCGGGAAACCGGAGGTGGCCGAGCTCGTCGGGGTGGGCCGCCCGGATCGGGCGCTGGTGCGCCGTGCCCCAGTCCACGTACACGGCGTCGGTGTCGGTGGCGATGACCAGGGCGTCGGCATGAAGGTCCCTGGCAAGCACGCAGCTCGCGCGGTCCTTGTCGATGACCGCCTCCACACCGACCAGTGTCCGCGTCCCGGGCCGATACATCGTCGGGATGCCGCCACCTCCCGCGCAGACGACAACGCAGCCCTGGGCGAGCAGCCATTCCACCGGCCGCTGCTCGAAGATGCGTAGCGGCA
>JBKOUS010000186.1:0-11269 GCA_046723505.1 Actinomycetota bacterium | reverse complement strand
CTGCTTGATCACCGCGGGCCTGCTGGTGACCCGACCCCTGGGCTTGCGTTCAATTGGATCGATGTCCCAGCCGAACTTGGTGGCGATTACCACCTGGTCCTGGTACGGAGCGAGTGCCTCGCCCACCAGCTCCTCGTTGGCGTAGGGACCATAGATCTCTGCTGTGTCGAAGAAGGTCACACCGCGCTCCACTGCGGTACGGATCAGCGAGATCATCTCCAGCCGATCAGGCTTGTCGCTGTAGCCACCAGTCATACTCATGCAGCCCAGCCCGATCGCGGAAACCTCAAGACCGTTAGCGCCCAAGGTGCGTTTGTCCATGTTCGAGCTCCTCTCGTCATCGAAGAACAGGCTGGTGACCCCTCCCGCCTGTGACTCAGACTAGAGGGCGGCTTCGCTTGGAGGGAGGTCCTGCAAGTACCCCCAACCAGATCCCGATGCTTGACCAGCACAACTGCGAGCAGGTGCATGGTCCTACCGACCCGCTGGCTCACGGCATTGACGCGTAGCAAGCGGCGACGCTTGCCATATACCTTCATAAGTCGATCAGTGCGGACAGACGTCGCCCAACCTGCCAACGGTGCGGGCAGAAAGCACGTGGATTCTGATGAGGCGCGCGGGCCCTAGGCTGAGAGGGTGAGCGCCCGCACCGATCCCGACGGCACATCGGAGCCCCTGGACGCGGCGCCTCGCACACTCACCTGGACCGACCGGGTGCGGCGAGTCATCGCCGACACAGGGGCCATTTGTATCCGTTATCGGGTGACCGGCTTAGCGGCCGAGGCGGCCTTCTTCGGGGTCCTCTCGCTCCCGCCGCTGCTGTTCGGGCTTGCAGGTGCCATCGGCTTTATTGCCAGCACTTTGGACATCCGAACCATCTCGGGCTTTCGCGAGCAACTGCTCGACCTGTCCTCACGTGCCCTGACCCCTGATGTCGTGAGTACCGTAATCGAGCCGACCCTGGATGACGTGCTCTCACGGGGCCGTGCGGCGGTGATATCTATCGGCTTCCTGCTTGCCTTGTGGGCCGGCTCGCGCGCGCTCAATGTCTTCGTCGACACGATCACGATCATGTACGGCATGGCCGGCAAGCGAGGCCTGGTTCGCACCCGAGCCCTCTCTTTTGTCCTCTACTTGGTCTTTCTCGTCGCCGGGGTCGTGGTGCTTCCGCTGATTCTGGTCGGGCCTACGTTGGTGAATCGGGTACTTCCAGCGGGCCTGGAGTTCATCGGGGGCCTGTATTGGCCCGTTGTGTTGCTGGGATCCGCCTGCATGCTCGCGACGCTTTATCACCTGTCGGTTCCGGTTCGTACGCGCTGGCGGGCCGACTTGCCCGGCGCCACCGTCACCGTGGCCATGTGGGTCGGTGGCAGCCTGCTGTTGCGATTCGTGCTCAGCAAGTCCATCTCGAGTACGACGATCTATGGCCCGTTGGCCGCGCCCATTGCGTTCCTTATCTGGCTCTACGTGATTTCCATGGCTGTCCTGGTCGGCGCGGCGTTCAACTCCGCCTTGGATAATGTCTTTCCACGGCTCTCAGGCATCGACCATGATGCTCCTGACGTTGAGAAGCCTCCGCCGGCCAGTGAGCAGAGCAACCCACTTCGTCGCACGCTCGCTGGCGTACGCGCCCGCCAACGCGTCAAATCCCGATAGATGGACGCTATTCCCACATATTGAGAAACGATTTGATTCGATCAAGGTCCGTAGCGGAGTGTTGGTCCGTGCGTATCGCTCCGGAAACTTTCTGCGCCTGGCTTATGCCGGCGCGACCGGCGCTCTCGCCTGCTCGTCGGACCTTGGGTTTGACTGCGCGGCGCTTCGTCGATCTCGGCCGGACCGAGTCGATGATGTGTCACCTCCACGCCGCCTGATCCACTGGCCCGCAGCCGCCCGCCTGGCAATCATCGCCCAAGCTCGCCAGACCGGCTCGTGCTGCTTCCGAGAACGGGGACACCCACATGACCACCGATACTGCCGCCCAGACAACCAGCGCTGCGACGACCAGCCCGGGCCGCACAGCTAGTCGGCAACGGACAGAAGTCCGTCCGCGTCGTAAGAAGGGGGAGGGTCAGTGGGCGCTCGGCTACCGCGAGCCCCTCAACCCGAATGAGCAATCCAAGAAGGACGACAACCCGCTCAACGTTCGGGCCCGGATCGAGAACGTTTACGCGAAGCGTGGCTTCGCATCCATCGATCCGAATGACCTGCGTGGGCGATTCCGGTGGTACGGGCTCTACACTCAGCGGCGACCTGGCATCGATGGCGGCAAAACCGCGACCCTCGAGCCGTGGGAGCTCGACGATGAATACTTCATGCTGCGCATTCGGATCGATGGCGGCGCTCTCACTACCGAGCAACTCCGGGTCATCGGCCAGATCTCGGTCGATTTCGCCAGGGACACCGCCGATGTCACAGACCGGCAGAACGTTCAGTTGCACTGGATTCGAATCGAAGACGTTCCCGAGATCTGGCGGCGTCTCGAGGCGGTCGGACTTCAGACCACCGAGGCCTGCGGCGACTGTCCGCGGGTAATCCTTGGATCTCCGGTGGCGGGCATCGCCGCCGACGAGATCATCGATCCCACGCCCGCCATCCGCGACATCGTCGATCGCTACATCGGGGATCCGGAATATTCCAACCTGCCGCGCAAGTTCAAGACCGCTCTCACCGGTCATCCGGTGCACGATGTCGCACCTGAGGTGAACGACGTCGCCTTTGTCGGTGTCGTGCATCCCGAGCACGGCCCGGGGTTCGACCTCTGGGTCGGCGGCGGCCTTTCCACCAACCCGATGCTCGCGGTACGCCTCGGGACATGGGTGCCCCAGGAAGAGGTGGCCGAGGTCTGGGCCGGCGTTGTGGCCGTGTTCCGTGACTACGGCTACCGCCGGCTACGGACGCGGGCCCGGATCAAGTTCCTCGTCGCCGACTGGGGCGCGGAGAAATTCCGCGAGGTACTTGAGACCGAGTACCTGAAGCGGCGCCTCATTGATGGACCGGCGCCAGCAGTGCCGACCCAGCCGGGCGATCATGTCGGGGTTCACCGTCAAAAGGACGGTCAATTCTTTGTCGGGCTGTCCCCAGTCGCGGGTCGGGTCAGCGGCAGCAACCTGGTACGGCTGGCTGACCTGGCCGAGGCCCACGGTTCCCGTCGCATTCGTACCACCCCGCTGCAGAAGCTACTGGTCCTGGATCTTGAGGACTCAAAAATCGACTCACTGATCGCTGGCGCCGAGGAATGCGGTCTTTCTGCACGTCGCGATGTCTGGCGCCGCTCCGTGATGGCCTGCACCGGGATTGAGTTCTGCAAGCTTGCGATTGTTGAGACCAAAGCTCAGGCGGCTCGCGTTGTCGCCGAGCTCGAGCGTCGACTGGGCGAGATGGATTCGCCTATCACCGTCCACATCAACGGCTGTCCGAACTCGTGCGCCCGCATCCAGGTTGCAGACATCGGTTTGAAGGGCCAGCTCGTCGTCGGGCCGGACGGCAATCAGGTCGAGGGATACCAGGTCCACCTCGGCGGTGGGCTCGGACTCGACGCGGGATTCGGTCGCAAGCTCAGAGGACACAAGGTGACGGCAGAGGACTTGCCGGACTACGTCGAGCGGCTGGCCCGCCACTATGTGGCGGAACGACAAGCGGGCGAGCGATTTGCCCAATGGGTGGCCCGTGCCGACGAGCTGGTGCTGGCATGAGCAGGCGCACCTGTCCGCCGCTGAAGACGCAACGCGGCGAAGTTGCGCGCCGTGGCTGAGACCTCGCATGCGACCCGGCAGGCAGTGCTCTATTGCCCGTACTGCGCCGAAGAGACCCTATTCCCTCTGGAAGAGGGCGGCTGGGAGTGTCGCAGCTGCATGCGGGCGTTCTCGGTGACCTTCCTCGGGCTTTCTTCACGGGGTCACAGCGGAGGAGCGTCGGGGACGTCCCGGCAGGAGTCCGCGTGAGCACAACCGTGGATTTCGCGGACCTGGCGGAACAGGCCAACCATGAGCTCGAGGACGCGTCGGCGTTGGAGATCTTGGCCTGGGCCTACGGCGAGTTCGGCTCGAAGCTGGTGGTGGCCTCCTCAATGGCCGACACTGTGCTGATTCATCTCGCGGAGCAGGTCGCCCCGGGCATTGATGTGATCTTCCTTGATACCGGCTACCACTTCGTCGAGACCATCGGCACTCGGGACGCCGTGCAGCTGGTGCACAACGTCAATGTGATCAACGTAACGCCCGAGCAGACGGTGGCTGAACAAGACGCGACATGGGGCAAGGATCTGTTCGCCCGCAATCCTGATCAGTGCTGCGCGCTGCGTAAAGTGGCGCCGCTCGGCAAGGCGCTCGAACCGTACGCCGCGTGGGCAACGGGACTGCGACGCGCCGACTCTGCCGCACGGGCTGGGACCCCAGTGGTCTCCTGGGACAGTAAGCGGAAGCTGATCAGGATCGCACCGATCGCCGCTTGGACTGACGCGGATGTGGCTCGCTATATCGAAGCCAATTCCCTCATGATCAATCCGCTGCTTGAGGACGGCTATACCTCAATCGGATGCCAGCCATGTACGAGCCGAGGACGCATAGACGACCCCCGTGCTGGGCGCTGGGCCGGATTCGCCAAGACTGAATGCGGGATACACCTGTGAACGCCCAGGCCGTGACGGCGGGGGCGGCGAGCCGGGAGCATCTGATCGAAGGCGTTCCGTTGCATCCCGCGAGGAGGGGCGCAACGTTGTGGTTCACCGGCCTCCCCTCGGCTGGGAAGTCCACTATTGCCCATGCCCTGGCTCGCGACCTGCACGCCACAGGCGAACGAGTGCAGGTATTGGACGGTGACGAGGTACGACCACATCTCTCTGCGGGGCTCGGCTTCAGCCGCGAGGATCGTGATGTCAATGTCACCCGGATCGGCTGGGTGGCTCGGATGCTCGCCTCACATGGCGTCATTGTGCTGGTGTCAGTCATTGCCCCGTACGCCGCTGCCCGCGACACGGTTCGAAACGATCATGGGCGCCTCGCTGTTCCATTCGCCGAGGTGCATGTTGCCACTCCTCTCCAGGTCGCCGAGGCGCGCGACGTCAAGGGGCTCTACGCCCGGGCCCGCCGCGGCGAGCTCAGGGGGCTAACGGGCGTCGACGACCCGTATGAGGTGCCTACCCAAGCCGAGCTGGTCGTCGATACCGCCCGTATTGATCTTGATACCGCGGTTGAGATGTCCAAGGCGCTACTAGCGGCGATCGTGGAGAGGGATTTCGGGTGACAACCGCTCAACTACGACCGCTGAGCGAGCTTCAGGCGCTCGAGTCCGAATCGATTCACATCATCCGTGAGGTGGCAGCCACATTCGAGTCGCCGATCATGCTTTTCTCCGGAGGCAAGGACTCGGTGGTCATGCTGCACCTGGCGGCGAAGGCCTTTTGGCCGGCTCCCATCCCGTTTGGACTGCTGCATGTGGATACCGGGCACAACTTCGGAGATGTGCTGCGGTTTCGAGATGAGGCGGTCGAGTTCTACGGCGCCTCGATCAAGATCGTGTCGGTCCAGGAGTACATCGAAGATGGTCGGCTCCGTGAGCGACCGGACGGTACGCGGAACCCACTCCAGACCGTGCCACTGCTGGATGCCATCACCGACGGCCGACATGATGCCGTCTTCGGCGGTGGCCGCCGCGACGAGGAGCGAGCGCGCGCCAAGGAACGTGTCTTCAGCATGCGCGATGAGTTCGGTCAGTGGGAGCCGCGTAATCAGCGCCCCGAGCTGTGGTCGCTCTACAACGGACGCCACCTCCCCGGGGAGCATGTACGGGTCTTTCCGCTCTCCAACTGGACGGAGTTGGACGTGTGGGACTACATCGCGGCGGAGAAGATCAACGTGCCGACGATTTACTACGCCCATGAACGCCAGGTGACGCTGCGGGACGGCATGTGGATCGCGATCACGAACGTGACGCCGGCGCGACCCGGTGAGGTGATCGAGATGCGCTCGGTACGTTACCGAACAGTGGGAGACATGTCCTGCACCGCTGCCGTACTGTCCAACGCCAACACGGTGCACGACGTGATCAGCGAGGTTGGGCTCAGCCAGCTGACAGAGCGCGGCGCGACCCGTGCCGACGACCGGCTCTCCGAAGCCGCCATGGAAGATCGAAAGCGGGAGGGCTACTTCTGATGCCCCAGCGCTCATCGCTTTTGGCTCCGACAGCACGGCCCAGCACCGGCGGCCGTACGCTGCTGAGGCTTGCGACGGCAGGCTCCGTTGACGACGGCAAGTCGACACTGGTGGGTCGACTTCTCTTCGATACCAACTCCGTGCTCACTGACACCCTTGATCATGTTGAGCGGGTGAGCAAGCGCAGAGGGCTGGATCGAGCCGATCTTGCTCTGCTCACCGACGGCCTGCGTGCTGAGCGCGAGCAAGGCATCACGATCGATGTCGCGTATCGCTACTTTGCAACTCCGGCACGGAAGTTCATTCTGGCCGATTGCCCAGGGCACCTGCAGTACACCAGGAACACGGTGACGGGCTCATCCACCGCTGGTGTCATCGTGCTGCTGGTGGACGCGCGCAAGGGTGTTGTCGAGCAGACCCGTCGGCACCTTGCCGTCGCGTCCTTGCTGCGGGTGCCGCATGTCGTCCTGGTCGTGAACAAGATCGACTTGGTGGACTACTCCGAGGATGTCTTCACCGCCGTTGCCACCGACTTCGCACTCTTGGCCCGTAGCCTCGGCGTGCTGGAGACGCACTGCATCCCGGTCTCAGCGACCGAAGGCGACAATGTTGTGGCGCGCTCGCACCGCACGCCCTGGTACGACGGACCAACCGTCCTGGGCTACCTGGAGAACGTCGACGACACCCGCCTCGCGGTAGGTTCCGACCTCCGGTTCCCGGTTCAGCACGTTGTCCGGCCCCAGTCGGCAGCTCCTCCACCATGGGCTGCTCAGGCGCCACGGGTCAACGGTGACTACCGCGGCTACGCCGGCAAGATCGAGTCAGGTCGGGTACGCCCCGGGGACGAGGTGGTAGTGCTACCGCGCGGCTCCCATGCCATCGTGGAAGGGATCGACACCCCCGACGGTCCGTTGGATCTGGCAGTCGCCGGGCAATCGATTGTAATCCGGCTGGATGGCGAGATCGACGTTTCGCGGGGCGACATCATTGCCGCGACCGACGCTCCCCCAGCACCGATCCGAGATCTGACCGCGACTGTGTGTTGGCTGGCCGAGCGTGAGCTATCAGCCGGTGCCCGCGTACTCGTCCAGCACGGTACCTCGATCACCAAAGCCGTCGTGAGGTCCATCGACGGCGCACTTGACCTGGACTTCGAGGCCGGAACCGTGCCCTGTTGGCGGCCGACCACCTCACTCACTCTGAACGACATCGGCAGGATCCGGCTGAGCCTTGCTTCGCCTGTGCCGATCGACTCCTATCGCGAGCACCGTGCCACCGGGGCGTTCATTCTCGTCGACGATACCGACGGCTGGACCCTCGGAGCCGGCCTCGCGGGCTCGACTCCGCTGACCGCCAGGACCGCGGCCAGCCCAACGTCCGACTCGAAACACCCAGCACAACAAGGAAAGCCATCATGACCGCTCCTTCCCTAGTCCTCATCGGCCACGGAAGCCATGACCCTCAGGTGCCGCAGGTCAGCCATCAGATCCGGGAGGGTCTGCTGGCGATTCGACCGGAACTTGATATTCACGTGGCGTTTCTCGACCATTGCACGCCCAGTGGCCTCCAGGTCGTCAAGAAGCTGGTCAGTCAGGGAGTCGCGGAGGTGGTGTTCGTGCCACTGCTGCTGTCGGATGCGTTCAACGTCCAGGCCGAAGTGCCGGCGCTGCTCAATCAGGTGCAGGCGAGCTTCCCGCAGCTGCGGGTGATCGCCTCACGGCCCATCGGGCCCGAGGCGCAACTGCTTTCGATCATCGATAGGCGGCTTCGAGACGCACTGCGTGCGCGGCGCGTGTCAGAGCTCGACGGGCTTGTCTTCGCAGCCGCCGGTAGTCCCGATATCCGGAGCAATGCCCTGGTCGCGAGGCGAGCCAGGCAATGGGCGACCCACCACCGGCTGCCCTGCGTGACGGCCTTCGCTACCGGCTCCGGGCCGTCGAGTGCCGAGGCGATTCGTACCCTGCGCGGTCAAGGCAGGCGGCACATTGCGGTGGGCAGCTGGTTCCTGGCGCCGGGATTGTTCTACACACGGCAGGCAGAGCTCGCGCTGGCGGCCGGGGCCGTCGCAGTGTCCAGTCCTATGGGTGGTGAGCCTGAGATCGCGGAGGTCGCCCTAATCCGTTATGTGATTGCGGCAATGGATCTGGTCGATCTTCATGAGGTCGGCGACGCAGATCATGAGCCGACGCGACCACGCCACCTGTCGGTGGTCAGCGCGTAACCCTTTGATCAGCTCGCGGCGACCCGAGCCTTCTCCAATTCGACATCGAAGTCGGCGGCAGGCCAGCGCACGTCGAGGGCACGCAGGTGCTCAACGAGCAGCTGCGCGACGGCCCAATTTCGATACCACTTGCGGTCGGAGGGGATGACGTACCACGGCGCACGCTCGGTGTTGCAGCGCTCCAGCACTGCGCGGTATGCCTCCATATACGCCGGCCACTTTGCGCGCTCCTCGACGTCGCCCGGGTTGTATTTCCAGTGCTTGGTCGGGTCGTCGAGCCGGGCGATCAGTCGCTCCTTCTGCTCGGCGGAGGAGATGTTGAGAAAGCACTTGATCAACACTATGCCGTTGTCCACCAAGTCGCCCTCCCAAGCGTTGATCTCGTCATAGCGCTGGCTCCACACCGACTCATCAACCAGATTGTGGACCCGCACCACCAGAACGTCCTCGTAATGGGACCGGTCGAAAATGCCGATCACACCGGGCGGCGGCAATTCGTGCTCGATGCGCCACAGGTAATGGTGCGACTGCTCCTCCTCGGTCGGGGCCTTGAAGGCCTTGATCTTCACCCCTTGGGGATCGACCATGCCGATCGCGTGCCGGATCACTCCCCCTTTTCCTGACGTGTCCATTCCCTGCAGCACGATCAGGATCCTCTGGGTCGTCGACACATCAACCCGGCCATTCGCGAAGAGGCGTTCCTGAAGATCGCTGAGCTCTGGCGCCAAGGCGTCGGTGATCGCAGCCGCGTCCTGCTTGTCTCCTGGGAAGCCCGGCATGGCGGCAGGGTCGAACGCGGTCAAGTCCACCTGACTGATCGGCAGCCTGAGCACCTCGCTGAGCGGCTTGGTGATCAACGGGAACGCTTCATCGCGATTGCGCTTCTTCGCCATGGGCTGATTGTGCCTTAGATGGTCTTCCCCGGGATCAACCTTCGCCGGGACGGCGTGCGACCATGGTGCGGTGCAGCTGATCTTCAGCCCCGACGGTGGCGCACCCCGAACTCTTGGTGACACAGACCTGGTGGAGTTGTACCGATATCCCGCACCAGAAGGCCGTGGCTGGGTCCGCAGCAACTTCGTCATGTCGCTTGACGGTTCCGTGCAGGGTCCCGATGGACGATCGGGCAGCATCAACACCGAAAGTGATCACCACGTCTTCGCTCTGCAACGTGCTCTGGCTGACGCCGTGCTGGTCGGTGCCAATACGGTGCGCTTCGAGGGCTACCGGGCTGTCGATCTTGAACCGTGGCAGCTCCAGGTCCGCGAGCAGGAGGGTCTCGCTCCCTATCCAATGTTGGTGATCATCTCAGCGAGCGCTGATCTTGATCCTGCAATTGCCACATCGGCCGAGGGTGTCGGAGGAGCCGTCATGATCATCACGACTGCGGGGAAGCCGGCAGAGGATCTCGAGCCGTTGCGGGCAGCGGGCATTACCGTGCTCGAGGCTGAAGGTACGACCCTTCACCTGGCTCAGATTGTCGATCAGCTTGCAGGAACCGGCTTCCAACGACTGCTATGTGAGGGCGGCCCCCGGCTGCACAACGATCTGCTCGCGGCTGGCGCTTTGGACGAGCTGTGCCTCACACTTGCTCCCGTCGTGGTGGGCGGCCAAGGTCTGCGATCCACCAGCGGTGCAGCTCTCCCCGTGCCGAGCTCATTCCGGCTGCATCACGCCTTGTACGCCGATGATGGGGCGCTGTTCACCGGCTACCGAATTGCCAGAACCGCGTCTACCGAGAGCCCCACCCGGTTCTGAGACAGAGACATGAGTACAGCCGACCAAACCGGGTAAACGTCAGTCATGGCGGGGCTTGGCGGTACCCCAGGCGACGCCTAAGGCTCGGCGGGCTCAGAAGGGATGCCCGTCGAGCTGCTTGCCCGGTGTCGGAAACACTGAGGCTGTGTCCACCGAAGACCAGACTCTCTCCGCAACCCTCCACGGCGAAGCCCTATTAACCGCCAAACGGCCCGAACTCAAACCGCTAATCGATCACCTCCGTGGGGTGGCTCAGGGCCGCGACGACATCAGAACAGAGTGCGTCGGGATCATCGCCCGTAGCTGGTTCGCCGGTGCCGCACGGCGAGGCGAGGACCTCATCGCGGCGGGCCTGTTGATGCTCACCGGACATTTCGACCTGGACGAGCTCGACCGGTGGATGCGGATCGGCTGGGAGCGGCGGCGTGGCGCGACAGTGCCGTGCGGCCACCCGACTGGCTAACAGCTCCATTGGTTCAGCTGCGACGGCTCGCCCTACGCGATCGGATGAACAACAGAAATCACTCCTTGACGAGGCCATGGTTGATGGGTCAAATGGGCGTGATGAGAACGTGGGGGGCTGGCGGGCACAATCGACCAGCGAGGACGGAAGGCCCAGGTGGCACGAAATGTCTAAGGAACAGCCGATCGATGTGCGCGACATGGCGATCATCCACCGCACGTTCCGCACGGGCTATGCCGAGTCCGCGAGGCTGGTGCGCGCTGCACCGACGCCGTCACCAGGGCGGGTTAGGTTCTTGGCCGATCACATCGATTTCGCCATCGCGGCACTGCACATCCATCACGAGGGCGAAGACGAGCTGCTGTACCCGAAGCTCATCGAGCGTGTGCCCGAGCAGGCGCCCATGACAGAAGAGGTCGAGCACGAGCACCAACTTATCCGGACGGCGCTGGACGCCGCGTCAGCGGCGTGCGCAACCTGGCGTCAGCAGCCATCCGCCGAGACCGGCGAAGCACTGGCGGCAGCGCTCGACCAGCTCAACGCGGTAGCCCAGCGACACCTCGACGACGAGGAGCAGAACGTCGTCCCGCTCGCTGCGGTGACACTCACGCAGCAGGAGTGGGACGCCATGGGTAAGCACGGGCTCGCCCAGATGCCTGGTAACAAGAGACGCAT
>JBKOUS010000151.1:0-19582 GCA_046723505.1 Actinomycetota bacterium | reverse complement strand
CCGCGACCCCTCACCCGCCGACCAGGCCCGCAACTGGTCACGCTCGGCCCTGGTTAAGACGAACTCACCGACAGTCACCGAACTCAGCATACGAATACTATATGAACTAACGGCGCGCATTTCAGGCGCGACACACTAGTTCACGGTGGCTGTTGGGATATGCGTCACCTGGTCCCAGACGAACGTGACCTGGGACTCCGCCTCGAGGACCAGCGGAATGTCGGACCCACCCGCTGCTCCGCCGGCCCCGTAGTTGATGTCCCAAGAGTTGTTGATGGCTACCTTCCATGCGTAGCTGCCGGCGGGAAGCGTGAAGGTCCCCTTCCACAAGCCGTCGGTCGTGTCGAAGGTGAGGTCGCTCGCGTCACACGCTGGATCCCAGTCGGCCGGGCAGCCCATCTCCGACTGAAGCGATCCGGCAACCGTCACGCTGGGCACCAGTGGCTGCGGCTCTGTCCGGGTCACCGTCCGCACCGCACTGGTCACCACCGTACCGTCCGGCTCGGTGAGGATGGCCCGGTAACGGATCTCCGTACCGACCGGCACTAAGGCCAGGTCGTCGAAGTAGGTGTAGACCGGCGAAGAGCTGTCAGTGGTCAAGGGCTCCCAGGCACCGCCGTTCAGGCTGCGCTCGATCCCCACCACGTGTGTCGCACGTTCGGGGTCGGCGGTGACCCGCACCTCGATAATGCCGAAGACGTCGGCATCCTCAGCCGGTGCCTCGATGGTGAGCTTCGGAGGCGGTACCACGGCGGAGCGCGTCGCACTAAGACGACGGTTTCCGGCGTTGTCCAGCACGACCGCCTTGTAGCCCACCGTAGTGCCATCGGGAATGGAGCTGATGTCATGGAACACCCGGTACGGTCGCGTGTCATCGGTCCCGACCGGCATCCACTTCCCGTCGCCGACATTGGCGTAGAAGGTGACCTCGTTGAAGGAGGACCCGCCCACGTTCGCCGACACCAGCATTCGCGAGTTGGTCTCCGCCGAGGGCGCCGGCGTGTCGAGAGAGATGCTTGGTGCCGCGTCGGAGCTAGGGATGCGCTGGGCGGATTCGTAGACGACCGTCGAGAGGGCGGGCACGCTGAGCTCCAGGAGGCTGTCGCCGTCGGTGGTCAGCTTGTCCGGACCGGAGCCGTAGATCCGGTCGAAGTCGCCGTTGCGGACGTAGGTCGGGATGTCGGCGGTCTGTGCGTCCTCGCTGTTGTTCAGCGCGACAACGTACTCCCGCTGCTGATCGTGCTTGATGCGAGAGAAAGCGTAGACGCCGGCGGCATTCGAGGCGTACCGGTGCTGGTGCGCGCCGTTCCGCAGTGCCGGGTGCTCCCTGGCCAGCAGGGCAAGGTCATGGATCTTCTGGTAGAGCGGATGCGCCGGGTTGAAGTTGTCCTGCGCGTGGGTGTTGGACGTGCCGAGGAGGTCGTCATCCAGGTAGTCGGCGACCTCGCTGGCGAACATGGTCTGCCGAGCCAGCTGGTCGCCACCAGTTCCGGTGAAACCCTGCTCGTCGCCGTAGTAGATCACGGGGTTGCCGCGCGAGAAGTACATCAGCTCGTGGGCGAGCCGGTCGCGAGCGACCAGCTCGGCCTCCTCCGCGCCGTCGTTGTCGGCCGTCACGAAGAAGCCGATCCGGCCCATGTCGTGGTTTCCGAGGAACGTGGGCAGCTGGTAGACGTTGGAGTCCGGATCGGTGTACCAGTCGTCGTTGCCGAAGAAGGTCTGCAGCTCGGCGGTGGCGTGGCTCTGTGAGGCGAACTTGCGGGCCGCATCCTGGAACGGGAAGTCCAGCACCGCCTGCATCTTGTCCTGGGTGGTGAACCGGGACGTGAACGGCCGGGACAGGTCGAACACCTCGCCAAACATGAAGAACTCATCCTTGCCCTGGCTCTTCGCATACGCCAGGACCTCCGGCCCGAACTTCTGCCAGAACTCGTCGTTGACGTGCTTCATCGTGTCGATCCGGAAGCCGTCGATCTTGAAGTCACCGATCCAGGTTTTGTAGATATCGATCATTCCGTTCACCACCTTCGGGTGCTCGGTGAACAGATCATCGAGTCCAAAGAAGTCACCGTAATACGAGTCCTCACCGGTAAATGTCGTATTTCCGCGGTTGTGGTACAGCGTGACATCGTTCAGCCAGCTGGGAACCTTGAGATTCTGCTCATTGGCGTCCAGCACTGGGGTGTAGGGGAACGACGTCGTCGGGCTCAGCGGCGGGAAGGTGTTGGTCCCGGCGTAGTCGCGATCGTCGAAAGCCGTGCCCGAAGCCGTTCGGTAGGGTTCCTTGTCCTTGGGAATGTACGCCGTGCGCGCGCCCTCCTGGTAACCGATCACGTCCGCGGTGTGGTTTGTGATGATGTCGAAGTAGACCTTCATGCCTCGCGTGTGGGCGGCATCCACGAGTGCCTGGAGCTCGGCATTGGTGCCCAGGTGGGGGTCGATCTGGGTGAAGTCGGTTACCCAGTAACCGTGGTAACCCGCCGACGGACCGTCCTCCAGTTGCACGGCCTTGTTCTTGAAGCTCGGCGTCAGCCATATCGATGTCGTGCCGAGGCCCTGAATGTAGTCGATTTGATCCAGCAGACCCCTGAGGTCGCCGCCTTGGTAGAAGCCCCTTTGCGTGGGATCAAAACCGTGCTGGAGGCGGTCGCCTGAGATTCCGCCGGTGTCGTTGGCGGTCGAGCCGTTGGCGAACCTGTCGGCCATCACGAAGTAGAACGACTCTTCAGTGACTGGTTCGCGCAGGGAATGCTTGGCAACGAATGTGCCACCGGTTGGCGCTGCGCCAGCTGAGCCAACGGGTGCACTCGCAGCTGCGGCGGCCAATGCCGCAGCCAGCAGGATGACAAAAACGCGACGCATGCGCATGGCGCCTCCGCACTGAGGACGATGAAGGTCTGGCCCAGCGAATCGGTGCGGTGGAGGCAAGTCAACGCTCCAGCCGGGCGTGTCGGGATGAATTAAAGCGCAGATTTCCCCGACCTACAGGGGAATCTCCACAACTGCTTGGGTCCCGGACCCAGCCTGGCGGGGCCCGAGCTGGAATGAGCCCTCCATCTCGGCCACCAGAGTGTTCACAATCGATAGCCCCAGGCTGCGCGACTTACGCCAATCAAAGCCGGGGGGCAGCCCTCGGCCGTCATCACAGATCTCCATCCGGAGCCGCCCGTCGTACCGGCTCGGCACAACCCGCACCTCGCCGGACTGGTGCGCGAGACCATGCTCAACAGCGTTCTGGCAGAGCTCGCTGATGATCATCGCCAGGCTGGTCGCGATGTCTGCTGTCAGGAAGCCGAAGCTGCCCTGGCGGATCGCCGATACGCCACCCCACGATGCGGCCACATCGCCGACCATCCGGAGCAGCTCGTCAGCCACCCTGTCGAACTCAACGATCTCATCGAATGCCTGCGACAGAGTTTCGTGCACGATGGCGATTGATGCGACACGAGACATGGCGTCTGTCAGCGCAACCCTTGCCTCAGCAGACTCCATCCGTCGCGCCTGCATCCGCAACAGCGCGGCGACCGTTTGCAGGTTGTTCTTGACCCGATGGTGAATCTCGCGAATGGTCGCATCCTTGGTGACCAGCTCCCGTTCCTTGCTTCGCAGGTCGCTCACATCGCGGCAGAGCACGATGCTGCCGACCCGCTCGCGGCCGTCGACGAGTGGCAACACACGGACCATCAGGTGCGCCTCCCCGGATACCAGTTCGGTACGGCGTGCCGTACGGCCCAACAGCACAGACTGCACGGAGTCATCCACCGGCCTTGGATCGGTGGGCAGCAGCTGCGCCGTCAAGCGGGCAAGCTGCTCACCGATGAGATCACCACGGAGTCCAAGCCGACGATAGGCACTCAGCGCGTTTGGACTGGCGTATGTGACATCTCCGGCTGGGTCAAGACGGATGAATCCGTCACCGACCCGCGGGCTGAACGCCAGGTGCGTGGCGTCGCTGGGAATCGGGAAGGCTCCAACCGTGATCATCCTCGCCAGCTCAGCTGCGGCCTCCAGGTATGCCTTCTCCAATGAGCTCGGTGCCCGTACGCCGAGTTGGCTGGTGTGCTGCTCGACGACCGCGATCACCGCCCCGCCGACTTTGACCGGGATGGCGTGGGTATCGACGGGGAAGCCGGCTTGCAGCTTGCGCTCGCTGGTCTGGACGATCTTGCCGCTGAGGAACGCCTCGGTCACCAGGTGCTCGGGTGAATATGCAATGAGGTCGCCAACCACATCGTCGAACAGCGACGTCGCGCCAGTGAACGGGCGGATCTGGGCCGCAGCCCAGAAGACATTGGGGTCGCGGTCCCGCACCCACAGCACCAGGTCGGAGAAGCTCAGATCGGCGAGCAACTGCCATTCCGAGACCAGCAGCTTCAACCAGTGGTGGTCGCCCTCGGAGAGGTCGCTGTGCTCGGAGATGATCTCCGACATGGACGGCATGCCGCAACCCTACGGCTGTGTCCAATACGGGCGCTCTGACGGCAAGCCCGCTATATCCGCACCTTCGTCGCTCGCCAATGCGACTGAGCCTTCACATACTCCGCGGCGCGAGCTCCTGCAGTCGGCGAAGCGGCCTGCCCGTCATAGTGCATAATTGCGCGAGCAATCACAAGGTCTGTTGACCTCAGGAGGCCCAGATGGCCAAGAGTGCCCGCAAGCGGCGCGCTCGAAGGAAGAAGAGCGCGAACCACGGCAAGCGTCCCAACGCCTGACGAGGGAGCCGAAGAGTCAGTCGAACCCCACGGGATTCCTCTCGTGGGGTTTCGTCGGTTTCTGTCAGATTGTTTTGCGAAGCACCGTTAGCTGCGTCACGATCTTTGTTCGGAGGTGGCTCGGTGCAACCTCGCCTCCACAGCATCGATGGACCAGCGATTTGACGGCTTCTTCGACATCGAATTTGTCGAGGCAGGGCTCACACATCGCAAGGTGTCGACGGATCGCGTCACCACTGGCGGCGTCGATCTCGTTGTCGAGGAACTCATACACCCGCTGCAGCACCTGCTCACAGTCGTCGAACGATGCATCCTCAGGTCGATCGACGTTCATGCCCTGCTCGCCTCCGCTCGTTTCACGCCACGCTCCCGCGCGTAGTCGGCCAACAGGCCGCGCAACTGCGTCCTGCCCCGGTTGAGCCGCGACATCACCGTTCCGATTGGAGTGCCCATGATCTCGGCGATTTCCTTGTAGGAGAAGCCTTCGACATCGGCAAGGTAGACAGCCAGCCTGAAGTCGGGAGCGAGTTGTTGCAGGGCTTCCTTCACATCAGAGTCCGGCAAGTTCTCCAGCGCGACCATCTCTGCCGACTTCAGCCCACTCGAGGTATGCGACTCGGCCCTGGCAAGCTGCCAGTCCTCCACGTTCTCCCCGTCAGAGAGCTGCGGTTCCCGCTGCTTCTTCCGGTAAGAGTTGATGTAGGTGTTGGTCAGGATCCGATACAGCCAAGCCTTGAGGTTCGTGCCCGGAGTGAACTGGTGAAACGACGCGTACGCCTTGGCATAGGTCTCTTGCACGATGTCCTCAGCATCGGCCGGGTTGCGAGTCATCCGCAGCGCACCGGCGTAGAGCTGGTCAAGGTATTGCAGTGCATCTCTCGCGAAACGCGCATGTCGTTCGTCCGCCGTCTCCACCTGACCGGCATCGCTATTCGGCGCGCTCGCGCCGGAGGCATCGGAGCCGCTCGGCATCGTCATGACGTACGAGAGTAGTGGCGAAGTGCGCAGCATCAACTGCTCGTCCCATCCGTCCACCAACAGGGGCATGTGATGTGCAACGCGGTCATCGTGTCGATATTCCCGCTACAGCTCCGATGAATCGGCTTACCTCGGCAACGAGAGTCGTGCGGAGATCAGCCGGTGTGAAGGCTGAGGACTTTGCGATCCGGTAGGCATGGTCGGCCCCCGGCAACTCCACAACTTGGACGCCTTCGGCGGTGCCAATCGCCGCACGGATCTCCTCCGGAGTCCCGAAGCTGTCCTTGCTGCCTTGGAGAACCAATCTGGGCGCAGTTGGAGCTAACAACTCCGCGACCCGGGAGCCCTCTGGCCGGCCAGGAAGGTGCAATGGGAAGGCCAGGCACACAATCGCCGCTGGATTCGTATCGGATGCCGTCCGGCAAGCCACCCTGGCGCCGGCGCTGCGACCGCCAATCAAGAGCGGCTGCTGCGCCCATTCCTGTTCCGTGAGCCAGCCCAGCGCAGCACGCCACGCCTCGTCCAGCTTGGGCGGCGGCGCGCCCACGGTGCGGCCAGCCGTATGCCAAGGCTGCTCGAAGCGCACCACAGTCGTACCGAGTGCGGGCAAGCTTGTGGCCAGCAGCTCAAGATCAGCAGTGCCGACGCCGCCGCCTGCGCCGTGGCCGAGCACCAGGAGCGAGCTGGGCCGTTCGGCAAGATCGACGAACAACCTGCCTGGCCCTTGTGGGGTCTCTACAGCTTCCACCATCGAGGTCATGATCAAATCAGCGTCTCCTGATCAGGCACCGGGTCAGGCTCGACACCGAGCGGCTCGATCAGCGAGGGATTGTTGTTCTCAACGCTGTTGACCTCGCTGGAGACCGCGTACGCCTCAAGAGCAGCCGCCTCGGTGACCGCAAGAAGGTCCAGCGCATCCTTCGGATCCGTGACCGTAGGATCCAGCCACGCGTCGATCGCATCGCGAGTGATCACCATGGGCATTCGATCATGGATGTGCCCGGCCGCATCGGTGGCGTCGGTCGTGATCACTGAGCAGGTGCGCAGCCAGGCAGAGTCGTCGCTGGCATCCTTGTGCGGGTCGCGCCAGATCTCATAGATGCCAGCCATCACCAGCAGTCCGCCATCGGCCCGATGGATGAAGAACGGCTGCTTCCTAGGCTTGCCTCTGCCCCGCATGGCGGCACCACCCGGCGGCTCAGCTGCATACCACTCATAAAAGCCGTCGGCCGGCAATATGCAGCGTCGAGCGCTGAAGGCCCGTTTGAACGCGGGCTTCTCCGCAACCGTCTCGAGTCGAGAATTGATCATGCGCGAGCCGATCGAAGCATCCTTGGCCCAGGATGGAACCAGCCCCCATATCAAGGGAGCGAGCCGGCGCCGAATCTCACCCGTGTCCTTCACCCGCCGCTCGAAGATGGCTGGCACTGCCACCGTCGGAGCCACGTTGTAATCCGGTCCCGGCAGGCCGTCGAACAGATCGTCGACCTCGAACTCCTCCATCAGGTCCTGAGGGCTTGCGGAGGTTGCGTAGCGTCCGCACATGGATTCGAGCGTATCTGTGAGCGCTGACCGTTCTCCTGGTGAGTAGCCAAGGGATGAGGGTCGTCGCCGAACCAGACAAAGGCAGCGTCCGTCCGGCGACCCAACCAGACGGAGGTGCCGGCTGCAGAGAAAACCTAAGAGCTTGAAACCTGGGGCCCACGAGGTCTGAGGCTTCACCCAGCCCAACCACGACGTTTTCGCTGTAGCTGGTGCCGCCTCCGTCTGCGCCTAGCGCTTCATAGCTTGGCCAAAAAGCGGGCACCCTATTGATGGGCAAGGGTGCATTCAGGGTAGGAATGTGTCATGACCTTGCTGCGCGCTGTCCCTCGGGCCATGCTGGCCTCCTACTTTGTGGCATCTGGGATCAAGGCAATCCGTGATCCTGAATCACTGGTTCCGGCGGCGGAGCCAATCGCCGATCGTGTTGTACCGCTGGTCAAGCAATACTCACCTGAGCAAGTCGCAAGCGTCGTGCCGGAGGACACCGTCACCTTGGTGCGCGTCTTTGGCGTTGCTCAAGTGTTGGGCGGTGCCGCGCTGGCCACCGGCAAGGGCCGGCGGCTCGGTGCGTTGCTGCTCGCGGGAACTCTGCTGCCGAGCACCATCGCTAAGCATCCCTTCTGGACGGTGCAAGACCCCGAGCAGCGGGCGCAAGACCGCAGCCACTTCCTGAAGAATGCGAGCCTGCTCGGCGGGGTGCTGATCGCCTCAGTTGACACCGAGGGCAAGCCCAGCCTTGCCTGGCGTGCTCAGAAAGGCGGCCAATCGCTGGCGAAAGAGACCCGCAAGGCCTCAAAGAAGCTTGCGAAGAGCACCGGCAAGGTCGCCGGCGGTGCTAACGAGCTCGCGGAATCGGCAGTCGTCACCGGCGTTGCGCTTGTCGAGGCCCTCGCCGATTCCTCGCGAAAGGTGAAGAAGCAGGCAGCCAAGCAGCTGAAGGAGGCCAGGGCGCTCGCCGCACACCAGGCTGAGGAAGCCCAAGCGGCTGCCGCCAAGGCCGCGAAGAAGGCCAACAAGCAAGCGCGGAAGCAGGCCAAGGTCGTCTCCAAAAAGGTGAAGAAGATCGGCGAGAACGTTCATCTTGGCGACAACTGACTTCCCTGACGCCGACTTGTCAGAAGCTCGGCACCATTATGTGGTGTTGGGCTTCTGACAAAGTCGGCGATGCTGGCGGTTGGTTAGTCCTCGCGGTGCCTAGGATCTGATGGTGTCTGGACTTCGACAGTGGGCTGCGCCCGAGGCGCCGGCGCCAATCACGGCGACAGTGGTCGTTCCTGGCTCCAAGTCCGAGACCAACCGGGCCCTAATCCTGGCCGCGCTAGCCAGCGGGCCGTCGGTGATCATCGGTGGTCTCGAGGCCCGTGACACCCAGCTGATGCGTGAGGCTCTGCGTACGCTTGGCGTGGCCATTGTCGAAGATCATGGCAGATGGGAGATCACCCCGCCTGACACGTTTGTCGGCGGTGGCACCATCGACTGCGGTCTGGCTGGGACCGTCATGCGCTTCGTTCCCCCGATTGCTGCGCTAGCCGACGGCACCGTGCGATTCGACGGCGACCAGCAGGCGTACGCCCGTCCCATGGCACCGATGCTGCGTGCACTCAGAGCTCTCGGCGCCACCGTTGACGGCAACGGCCAATCGCTTCCGTTCAATGTCACCGGCAGTCCCCAGCTACCAGGTGGAACCACCACCGTGGATGCTTCTGCGTCCAGCCAGTTCATCAGCGGCCTGCTGTTGACTGCCCCCCGGTACGCCATGGGCTTGGATCTGCGGCACGCAGGACCTGAGATCCCGTCCATTCCCCACATACAGATGACACTGGCGATGTTGCGTGCGCGAGGTGCCGCCATCGATGACTCCAAACCAAACCGCTGGGTCGTCTCGCCCAGCACCATCCAACCTCAGGACGTGAGGATCGAGCCCGACCTGTCCAATTCGGCACCGTTCCTCGCCGCGGCAGCGATCACTGGCGGCACGGTCACCATTCCGATGTGGCCGAGCCGGACGCTGCAACCAGGCGATGTGATTCGCGACGTCCTGCAGTACTTTGGCGCGCGCGTGGGGCTGCAAGGGAACAACCTTCAGGTGCAAGGCACCGATCACATCCACGGAGTCGATCTTGACCTGAGCGCAGCCGCGGAGCTCACACCGGTCGTCGCGGCGGTGGCCGCCCTGGCCGATCACACAAGCCATCTACGAGGCATTGGACACATCCGCGGTCATGAGACCGATCGATTGGCTGCGCTCGAAACTGAGCTGCGTCGAGTGGGCTGTCACGTGAACCAGACCGACGACGGCCTGACCATTCACCCGCGGATTCTCGGCGGCGACGTCTGGCGCACTTACGCCGATCACCGGATGGCTCAAGCCGGAGCCCTGCTGGGCCTCGTGGTTCCGGAGATCGTGCTCGACGATATCGGCTGCACCAGCAAAACCATGCCGGAGTTTGAGTACCTCTGGACAAAGATGATCAACGACTCGATGCAGGCGTCGGCAGACGAGGCGATCCCCCGGTGACCTACGGCGGCCGACAGGGCGAGGAGTATGAGGCGTTCGACCGTCCACGAGGCCGCAGCAGGCCCCGTACCAAGGACCGACCGGATTACCGCGATGCCGACATCGGGATGGTGATCACCGTCGATCGCGGCCGCTATCGTGTGTTGATCGCTTATCGGGAAGTGACCGCGACCAAGGCGCGTCAGCTCGGTCGGAAGGGCGTCATCGTCGGTGATCGAGTTCGAGTCGTTGGCGACACGTCTGGCGATGAGGGCACGCTGGCGCGCATCGTTCAGGTCGAGGAGCGACAGACGGTGTTGCGGCGCACGGCCGATGACGACGACCCCTACGAGCGACCGATCGTTGCCAACGCCGATCAGCTTGTCATCGTCACAGCACTCGCCGACCCGCCGCCGCGTACCGGGATGATCGATCGCATCCTGGTTGCCGGGTACGACGCCGGCATCCAGCCGCTGCTTTGCCTTACGAAGGCCGATCTTGCGCCACCTGACGCGCTTATTGCGGAGTATGAGCCGCTCGGGGTTCCGGTGGAAGTGGTCTTTCCCGGCGCCGATCTGGATCCGCTGCGCGCGAGACTGTACGCGCACCGCAGCGTCTTTGTGGGTCACTCAGGCGTCGGGAAGTCCACCCTTGTCAACGCCTTAATCCCTGGTGCCGACCGGGCGATCGGTGCTGTCAATGTGGTGACCGGGAGGGGCCGACACATCTCTTCATCAGCCATCGCGCTCCGACTCCCGGATTCCACGGACGCTGCTCAACGAAGCGTTTCGGGGGTGCACGGGAGGGTCGCCCCCTCCGCTCAACCGACTTGGGTTATCGATACTCCTGGCGTACGGTCCTTTGGGCTGAGTCATGTCAGCCGCAACCGGATCATCGCCGCTTTTGATGATCTACGAGCTATCGCTGAGGACTGCCCCCGCGGTTGCCGCCATGATGACGCTGCGCCGGAGTGCGCGTTGGACGCTGCCGTGGCGAACGGCGATCTCTCCGCCTCCCGGGTTGAGTCTTTTCGCCGGATGCTGGGCTCCGGCCAGTAGCGTAGGGCATATGCCCGTCCCCGACACCGCGAGAACAGGGCCCGAGGATGCGCTCCACCGCGGCCTGACCGACGACCTGCGGCTGGCCCATCTGCTCGCCGATGACGCCGACTCGATCACGATGAGCCGGTTCAAGTCACTCGATCTGTATGTCACGTCAAAGCCAGATCTCACACCGGTATCCGACGCCGATACTGCGGCAGAGCAGGCCATCCGGCGTACCCTCAGCCGTGCCCGACCACGCGATGCGGTCCATGGCGAGGAGATGGGCGACACCGGCTGGGGGCCGCGCCGCTGGGTGATTGACCCGATCGATGGCACCAAGAACTTCGTCCGTGGAGTGCCGGTCTGGGCGACCCTCATTGCCTTGATGGTCGGCGACAGGCCGGTTGTGGGAGTCGTGAGTGCGCCCGCTTTGGGTCGCCGCTGGTGGGCGAGTCTGGGCGGCGGAGCGTACGCCGGCAAATCGTTGATGTCGGCCAGCCAAATCCACGTCTCCAACGTGGCAACCATCGAGGACGCCTCGCTTAGCTATGCCTCGATCTCTGCATGGGTTGAGTCCCACCAAGGCCAGCAGTTCGTCGACCTGCTACGACGGTGCTGGCGGACCCGTGCCTATGGCGACTTCTGGTCCTACATGCTGCTCGCTGAGGGTGGCGTCGACATCGCATGCGAGCCCTTGTTGGAGCTGCACGATATGGCAGCTTGCTCGATCATCGTGACTGAGGCAGGCGGCAGCTTCACTGATCTTGACGGTCGTCCGGGACCGTTGGGAAGCGGTGGCTATGCCACAAATAGCCTGCTGCACAATGCCGTGCTGGCCCAGCTAGCTCTCAGGAATGACGACGGCCTCAATGATCATGGTGACTAACCAGGTTGTGAAACACCTGCCTGACCTGAGCGGCCAGATCGTCGGAGACAATTCGGCCCGATTGATCGACGCCGTCATGGTCGCCGATCACCACCAGATCGTGCCCTGCCGGCGTATGGCCTGGGTGAAGGCCGGGTTGGCTGGGAGTTTCGTCGGATTGAGGTAGCTGACTGCTTCCCTCCAACAGACACTAGGGCGGGCTGAGACAGAATTGCGCCCATGGACCTCACGCATCGCTTCAGCCTGCCCGCCGGTGTGGGCGAGGCTTGGAACGCTTTCAATAATGTGGAGCAATTGGCTCCCTGCTTTCCGGGCGCAACGATCACCAACGTCGAGGGGAACGAATTCGCTGGCAAGCTGAAGATCAAGTTGGGTCCCAGCACGTTGGTCTACAACGGCTCCGGCCGGTACCTGGAGCGCAATAAAGCTGAACGCCGAATGGTAATCGAGGCCCATGCCAGTGAGAAACGGCGAAACGGCACCGCCAATGTCACAGTCTCAGCGTCGTTCACCGGGAGTGACGAGCAGACCGAGGTGGAGGTACAGACAGCGCTGTTGATCAACGGGAAACCTGCCCACTTAGGCGATGAGGTGATTGCCGACGTGAGCGAAAGGCTGCTCGACCAGTTCTTGAGCTGCATTTCCGGGGAGTTCGCTAAGGGCCTCGGCGCAGCTCACGAGGAGTTTGCCAGTGGCGCTGTGACGACTGGGGCGGCCGCTGGATTCGATGAGGCCGACACTGAGCGGACCATCGAGCTCGAGCCGGTGCTGGCCGAGGCGAAGGAGACCGTAGCCATGCGTCCCGTTCCCGAGATCCCGCCATCAGCCTCAGAAGCCGGACCTGCGGCGGCTGCGGGCGTTGCCGACTTCCCTCCACGGGTGTTCGAACGCCCTCGCGACGCCGCCGCGCCTCAGGGCGACACAGCACACGGTGCCCTGAATGTAATCCGAACTGTGGTACCGGATCTGGTGAAGCGCTTCGGTCCGGCTCTCGCCATTCTCGGTTTGCTGCTGTTTGTCGTGATCAAGATCATTCGACGGAGATCCTGATCAACTAGTGGGCGCTGAACTGTACGCGGTCACGGTCTGCGTCCTGATCCGTCGCGGTGACAGGTGGCTCTTGGTAGTCCGAGCTCCGAAGGTCGCGTACGCGCCGAACATGATCGGAATGGTCGGCGGCCATGTTGAGGTCGCCCAGCCCGAGTCAGCTGTGCTGGAAGCGGCCGCTCGTCGCGAGGCAGCTGAGGAAGTCGGCCTTGACCTCTCGGGCGTGCCGCTGACGTATGTGGAGTCGGAGTTCTTCATTACTCCTGGTGGAGAGCGGCAGATTACGGTGACCTTTACGGCACCGGCGCCACCTGGCGATGAGCCCTCCGTAAACGCGCCGGATGAGCTGGCCGAGGTCGGCTGGTGGACGCTCAGTGATCTTGAAGCCGATCCGCGTTGCCCTGCCTGGCTGCCGGATCTGCTACACCGCGCCGACGCTGTCACCTTCGTTGAGGGGTCAGGCTAGGACCCGCAGGCGTACCGTCTCCGGCAGGTCCTCGAGCTTGTCGATCACCTCAGCCGTCAGCACGCTGGCGATATCGGTGATCACATAACCCAGCTCGCCGCGGGTGGAGAGCACCTGGCTCTCGATGTTCACGTGAGCGTTCGCCAGCAAGCCGTTGACCGTAGCCAGCACCCCCGGCACGTTGTGGTGGACATGCAACAGCCTGCTGCGTCCGACGACGCTGCTGGTCTGCACCTGGGGCAGGTTGACCGACATCGTGGTGTGCCCACTGTCGGCGTAATCCCGTAACTTCCCCGCCACGAACCGGCCGATGTCGGTTTGCGCCTCCTCGGTCGATCCGCCGATATGAGGAGTCAAGATCACGTTCGGCATGTTTTGCAGACTGTTGGCGAAGGGATCGCCGGCGCTCTTGGGCTCGTCTGCGAACACGTCCAACGCGGCACCCGCGATGTGCCCGCTGAGCAGGTGCTCCCGCAGCGCCTCATGATCAACTACGAAACCGCGGCACAGGTTGAGGAACAGGCTGCGCCGGCGCATCTTGGCGAATTGCTCAGCACCAAATAGCCCTGCATTCCCTGGTCGACCATCCACGTGCAAGGTGACCGTCTCGGCGACCTCGAGCAGCTCGTCGAGGGTCTCGCAGCGTCGCGTGTTGCCCAGCGCAAGCTTGTCAGCTACGTCGTAGAAGTAGACGCGCATGCCGATCGACTCGGCCACCACAGACAGCTGGCTGCCGATGTTGCCATATCCGACGATGCCCAGGGTGCGACCTCGCACCTCGTGCGCGCCCTTCGCCGACTTGTCCCAGATACCCGCGTGCATCTTGGCGTTCTTATCGGTGAGATGCCGGGCCAACGCAATGATCTCGGCGATCACCAGCTCTACCACGCTGCGAGTGTTGGAGAAAGGCGCGTTGAACACAGGGATGCCCAGCCTCGAGGCGGCCGCCAAGTCAATCTGATTGGTGCCGATGCAGAAGGCACCAACTGCCAGCAAGTGCGCAGCAGACTCCAGGACGTTCCCTGTCACGTTGGTCTTCGAGCGAATGCCCAAGAGCTGCACACCGCGCAGGGCGTCGATCAGTTCGGCCTCGTCCAGCGCCCCCTTGACGGTTTCCACCTCGATTCCGCGTTCAGTGAGCAGCCGGACGCCCTCCGGATGGATGTTTTCCAGCAATAAGGCCTTCATGATTCCTCGTTAGTCCTGCGCTGAAATGCAGCCACCAGTGTAGGAATCACGGGATGCCAACCAAACCGATGTCTCAACGCGCTGCGACGTCGGTTCGCCTCCGGCGACTGCAGGCGTTTCGGTGAGCGCTTGATAACGCCTGCGCCGTCGCGACGCTTCGCTTCACCGAAGCGACGAAGGTGCCGGAACCTGGCGAACCGACGTTCAGAACGCAACGTAATCAGCGGACGGAGGGCGCGAGGTCGGCGTAGCTCTTCCAGGAACGGCGTCCGGTCGCCGAAAGCATCGCGTCAAGGCACGCGTCCGCGAACACATCGGCGGTCGCGGCCAGCAGGGTGTTGAAGGCAAACAAGTAGTGCATTGGATCCTCGGCGACCAGGCGGTGCGACGAAGCAAGGCAGAACACGGTGTCGCCATCCATCATGGAGTGGATCGGCCGGATGGCACGGGCCATCCCGTCGTGAGCTACCGCGGCAAGCTTGGTGGCTTGGGCCTTCGAAAGGACCGCGTCAGTCAGGACGGCGCCGATCGTGGTGGCGAGCGAGGCGTGCACTGCGGCGTAGGCAGCCGCGAGCGCCTCTCGTTCGGGACGGGTTGGCGTGGCAAACAGCTGGTCCCGATCAGCCCACAACCGGCCTGTTGCGGGGTCAACGGCCGATCCTGCTGCGTTCACGACGACGGCCGCTGCCACGGAGACCCCGGAGGCCAGCTGCTTTTCCGCATAGCCAAAGCCCGCTTTGATCCCTCCACAGACTGCGCCAGTGCCCGCGCCAACTGAGCCGGTCGTAGGTTGCTTGCTGCTGGCCGCAGCCAGAGCCAGCGCTCCAAACTCAGATGTCGGCCGATTGCTGAAGACGCCGCCTCTCCCAAGGTCGAAGAGCACCGCCGCTGGCACGATCGGTACGACCTGATGAGGCTCGAGACCGACGGAAAACCCTATCCCGGCCGCCTCGAGACCGAGCATGACGCCGTTCGCCGCCGCCAGTCCATACGCGCTCCCGCCGGTGAGCACGACCGCATGCACCCGCTCGATGATCGTCGTCGGGTGTAAGAGGTCGGTCTCTCGAGTCCCCGGGCCGCCACCGCGTACGTCGACGCCGCCCACCGCTCCCTGCGGAGCCAGCACAACGGTCGTTCCAGTCAGCCAGCCGTCGCCATCCGCGGTGTGGTGGCCGATCTCAAAACCGTCGATCACTCGCTCATTCTCCCGACTTGTCAGCCGTGTTCAGATAGCGCCACTAGGAATCGAGGGTGATCTCGACGCCCTTCTCGGCAGAGGCATAACAGGCGTCGATCACTACAGCACGTGCCAGCGCCTGCTTACCACGATGGTTGGTGTAGTCACCGGATCGCACTTTGGCAATAAAGTCCAGGACACATTCGGTATGTAATCCGTCGGGCGGCACATTTGGATGAAGAGTCGCCGGTACGCCTTCTTTCTCGGTCCAGATATTAAGGCGGCGGTCTGGGTCATTAGGTGCCCCCCACTCGATGCTGGCGCCTCCCTCGGAGCCGTAGAGCATCACGTAGCAATGATCCTTCGGGATCCACTGAGCCCAGCTCGACTCCAGGAGCAAGGTTCCGCCGCCCTGCAGGCGCACAAAGGCAGTCGAGAGGTCCTCGACATCGAAGGCGCCCTCCTGTACTCCGGTTTTGCGCGTGAAGGGCGACACCGAGTTGCCTTTGCCACGTGGACCGAACTCCGCGTACGTCGCCGCAGTGACGGCCCGAACCCGCGGCTCATCCAGCAAGTAGAGTGCAATGTCGAGCATGTGCACCCCCAGGTCCATCAACGGCCCACCGCCGGACGTGGCCTGTCGGGTGAACCAGCTGCCGAGCCCCGGGATCCCCTCGCGGCGCAACCAGCCCGCCTTCGCGTAATAGATCTTGCCAAGTAGGCCGGCGTCGGTCATCTTCTTGAGGACTTGGACATGCCCGCGCCGCCGATGGTTGAACGAGACATCGAGTACACGATCGTTGCGCTCGGCCGCCTCCACCATGACCCGAGCGGTGTCCGCGTTTTCGGCCATCGGCTTCTCACACAAGACATGCATTCCTGCGTCCAGAGCTGCCACAGCGATAGGTGCATGCAGCGTGGTCGGCGTCGCGATACTCAGGACATCAAACTGTTCATGATCAATGAGGTCCCGCCAGTCGCTGTAGCGGTGGTCGTCCGGGATGCCGTATGCGGCGCCAAGCTGCTGCAACGCATCAGTCTCCATGCCAGCCAGTGCTACGAGATCAGCATCGGCTGCCTCGGCGTACCCGGCCAAATGCTGTTGTCCGGCCCAACCGAGTCCGATCACACCGGCGCGAAGCCGCCCTTCGCGGCTCATGCGCGCACGCCTTCGCCGATGAGGCGGCCGTTCAAACGGGGCGCCGGCTGGCTGACCACTGCTGGCTCGGCGAAGTCAGTGCCCTGCTCCGGTCGTGCCCACAGCACCGCGTTGGCCAACACCCGCTTGACGTCAGGGTGGTAGTAGACCGGGTACTCCTGATCGCCGGGCGAGAAGTAGAACACCTTGCCTTTGCCGCGTCGCCAACAGCAGCCAGATCGAAACACTTCGCCGCTGCTGAACGTGGAGAGGAAGATCAACTCGTCCGGCGCCGGGATGTCAAAGAACTCGCCATACATCTCGTGCTCTGTGATCACGATCGGTTGCGGAATGCCAGAGGTGATCGGATGAGACGGATTGATGGACCAAACCAGCTCGGTGTCGCCGGAGTTGCGCCAGGCCAGGGAGCATGTGGTGCCCATCAGGCGCCGGAAGATCTTCGAGAAGTGCGCAGAATGCAGCACGAGAAGGCCCATACCGCCGAGAACGCGCTGCTGGATCCGATCGACGACCGCATCGTCAACGCTGGAATGGGTGGCATGCCCCCACCAGGTCAGCACATCGGTACTGCTCAGGACTTCTTCGGTCAGCCCGTGTTGTGGCTGATCTTGAGTCGCTGTGCCGGCCGCGACTGAATCACCCAGCATTTCGGTGAGACCAGCGGCGATTGCCCCGTGCATGCCGCTGGGGTAGCGCTCGGCCATGCCGGCCTTATCTCGCTCGGATCGTTCGTGAAAGTTCTCGCCCCATACAGTGACGCGGATCGGTGAAGTCACGTCTGCCTAGTCTGCCCGAAGCCGACTCGGCGCCGTGGACCCGGCCGACGGGCTGGGACGAGGGACGAGCTGGGTGAATTATGAGCATGGATTCCGAGGCTTTCTCCTTGCATCGAGTCAGACTGCGGGCATTCGATTTCAGTAACCGAACGATCCGGCGCAGTCGAGCTCCGCGGTACGCGAGCGCAGCGTTGGCGGTAGTGGGCCTTGATGATCATTCAATGCTCGCTACGGCGCACTTCTCGGGGTGGCAAGGGAGTACGCTGCTCGACCACCAGATGCCGTGCTTGCCGCGGTCGCTTGCATCCTCGTCCTCGGCGTGGGGTGCGGATGGCGACTCCGTCGTGGCTATCTGTGGCGATCGGCGTTTCCATGGCGTCGCGCTGGGCGATCTCTGGTGGCGTGTTTGGCACCGGGCCGTGGCAGCTGATACTGGTGTGCGCGATCGCTGATCCCACTATGCACAGCGGGCTTGTGGCAGAGCCCCGGAGGCGGGCGATTTGGCTGGGCATCGGCGCTGACGTAGGGTAGGTCACCGCCGACGCGGGGTGGAGCAGCTCGGTAGCTCGCTGGGCTCATAACCCAGAGGTCGGAGGTTCAAATCCTCCCCCCGCTACTACAAAAGCCCTAGCCAGAGACCTTTTCGGTGAAGCAACGAAAGGGTCTTGATCATTCTTGGCAGCAATTTGGCAGCAAACGTGACCGCCCATCCTGTCTAAAACTGACGGACGTTGTTGACAGTCGGGTCTCCTGAATCTAGGAGATCTGCATGACTGAACGTGAGCTTGAACGCCTTGCCGGTGGTGAGGGCGTGAGCATTGCGCTGCTCGTCGCGATCTTCGTATCGAACTTGCCCGAGGCAATCGGTTCTGCCGCCGAGATGAAATCCGCTGGGAGGGAATCCCGAACGATCGTCCTCGGTTGGATGATCGTTGCCATCGTGTGCGCGCTCGCCTCGATCGGCGGGTATGCCATCTCCCGTCTCGTCGGTGCCCGGTTCATGGGCGCGGTTGACGGGTTCGCTGCCGGCGGCCTGTTGGTGATGTTGGTCGGCTCGATGATCCCCGAAGCTAAGGAGAAGGCGCCCATCGGGGCTGGCTTTGCTGCCGTGATCGGCTATGCCGTGGCTCCCGGGCTGTCGGCTATCTCGTAGCCGAGCTTCCTGGCGGTTCCGGCGGGCGCTCGCTGAAGGGTCGTGCCCGGTGCGTACTCAGCTTTCAGCGATCTGTGTCCCTCGCTATGCGACGTTGCTGGCCAATCTCTGCCCTTGCGTGGCAATTGGACGCTGCCCTAGGGTTTCTTTGGAGTGTGAGGTAGATCACGAATACTGGCCCAGGTTCTCGCCGCCGAGGCTGTCCAGCACGAGGTCATAGTTCTGCACGAATCTCGGCGAAGTCCTCGGTCCGGTAGTCGATGGTGACGTCCGCGCCGAGTTCGCGAACCCAGGCGGCATTGGACCAGCTGACAGTCGTCGCCACGGTCGCACCGAGGTGCTTTGCGAGCTGGATCGCGACCGAACCGACCCCGCCCGCACCGGCGTGAATGAGCACCTTCTGCCCGGGCTGCACGTTGCCGCGTTCCACGAGCGCTTGCCACGCGGTCAGGGCAACCGGGCAGCGAGGCGGCCGCCTCCATGTTGGCTGAAGAACGCTTGAGAGCAAGATCGGCTTCGGCGATCGCGATGCGCTCCGCGAAGGTGCGGATCCTGTCCTTGTCGGGCCTGGCATACACCTCGTCCCCGGGCCTGAACGTCCGCACGAGAGGCCCGAGGCAGCAACAACGCCCGGCAGGTCGTTACCGAGGATCAGCGGCAGCCGGTACGGCAGGATCTGCTTGAACTCGCCGAGGCGGATCTTCTCATCGAGCTGATTGGCGCTCGCGGCCTTCACCTGCACCAGCACGTCGCGATCCCCCAGCGCTGGTTCGGGCACATCGGCTTCGCGCAGCGGGTCCTTGTATCGATTGATGACGAACGCCTTCATCGTCTGTCTCCTTGCGTCGCTTGAGGCTTCCCGGCCGACGCCCGCCGTCGTGCAGGAGCTTGCGCACCTCTACTCGAACCCTTTGCCTGGCCGGGAGACGCTCGCTGAGCTGCGGGATCGAGCTAG
>JBKOUS010000238.1:0-15562 GCA_046723505.1 Actinomycetota bacterium | reverse complement strand
GTCGAACTCCTCCTGCAGGTCCTCCAAGAGGTTGAGGATCTGCGCCTGGATCGAGACGTCCAGGGCCGAAACCGGCTCGTCGGCAACGATCAACCGCGGATGCAGCGCGAGGGTTCGGGCAATGCCGATCCGCTGCCGCTGACCGCCTGAGAACTCGTGCGGGTAGCGGTTGTAGTGCTCCGGGTTGAGCCCGACCGCAGCGAGCAGGTCCTGAACCGCCTTCTTGACGCCACCTGGAGGCTTCACTCCTTGCAGGCGGTACGGGGCACCGACGATCTTCCCGACCGTGTGGCGTGGATTCAGCGACGAGTAGGGGTCTTGGAAGATCATCTGCATGTCGCGGCGCAGCGGGCGCAACTGCGAATCCTTCAAGTGGCTGATATCGCGTCCCTCGAAGATGACCTTCCCGCCGGTCGGCTCGAGAAGACGGGTCAGCAGGCGGGCGGTGGTGCTCTTGCCGCATCCAGACTCGCCGACGATCGAGAAGGTCTCGCCTCGCTTGACCGCGAAATTCACCCCATCCACCGCCTGAACAGCACCTACCTGGCGGCGCAGGATCCCAGCGCGGATCGGGAAGTGCTTGATCAGGCCTTCGACAATGATCAGGTCCGAGTCCTGCTTCGCGTCTGTCGCTGCAGGCTGCTGTGCGGGAGCGCTCACAGCTTCGGCGCGATCTCTTGTTCCCAGATCTGATCGCGTTCGATCTGGGTCAGATGACAGGCCACCGTGTGGCCGGGTTCGACGGGAACCAGTTCGGGACGCACTTCCTCACTCCGACCGTTGTTTCGTGACGCGTAACTGCACCGAGGGTGGAATGGGCAGCCCGGCGGCACGTTGATAAGGCTGGGTGGAGTCCCCTTGATCGCAAGCAACCGCTCACTGCGTGGCCGGTCGAAGCGCGGCATCGACCCGAGCAGGCCCCAGCTGTAAGGGTGGGCGGGTCGGTTGAACAATTGGTCGGCGCTGCCATACTCCATCGCACGGCCGGCGTACATCACAAGCACGTCATCGGCCAGCTCTGCAACGACTCCGAGGTCATGGGTAATCAGAACGACAGAAGAGTTGAACTCGGACTGCAGGTCGCGGATCAGGTCGAGGATTTGCGCCTGGACCGTGACATCGAGAGCGGTGGTCGGCTCGTCCGCGATGAGCAAGTCGGGATCGCACGACAAGGACATAGCGATCATGGCCCGCTGCCGCATCCCGCCCGAGAATTGGTGTGGGTACGCGTCGACCCGTCTGCTCGGCTCAGGAATCCCTACCCTGCCGAGCATGTCGATGGCGTGCTTGCGCGCCACCTTCTTGTTCACCGGATTATGGATGCGGTACGCCTCGATGATCTGGTGACCCACGGTGTAATAGGGGTTCATCGCCGAGAGCGGGTCCTGAAAGATCATGGCCATCCGCTTTCCGCGCAGGCTGCGGACGTACTCCGGAGTCTTGCCCAGCAACTCGTCCCCATCGAGATAGATCTCGCCACTGACCTTGGCGCCCGGCCGCGTTTGCTCCGACGCCGGCCGCGTGTGCAGGCCCATGATCGCCAAACTGGTGACGCTCTTGCCCGACCCGGACTCGCCAACAATGCCGAGGGTCCGGCCACGGTCGAGAGCGAAACTCAGCCCGTCTACCGACTTCACCAATCCGTCGTCGGTTGGGAAATGCACCCGAAGATCAACGACTTCCAGGAACGGCTCCTGGTCAGGCTGTCCCGGATGCCGGGTTACAAGATCACGCAGTGCTGATGTCGTCATGGGCACACCCCGTGCAGTTCACCGGCCGACCTGCCTTTTGTGTCAATATCCCGCGCAGCGTGGGATATTGTCGCTGTGCACGCTGGGCGAGCCAGGTACAGCGTGAGCAAACTGGGTTCGGTGGTCATTCGAGCCTCACCCGGGGATCGATCACGCCGTAAAGAAGATCAACGAACAAGTTCGCCATGATCACGAAGAATCCGGCGACGAGCGTGACGCCGAGGATCTTCGGCAAGTCGTTATTGACGATGCCGTCGAGGGCGTACTTGCCCAGACCGTTGAGCGAAAATGTCTTCTCGGTGAGCACCGCACCCCCGAGCAGCAGGCCGACGTCAAGGCCGAAAATGGTGATGACAGGGGTCAGGGCACCCCTTAGGGCGTGGTTGAGGATAACCCTGCGCTCGGGGAGCCCTTTGGCCCGCGCAGTGCGAATGTAATCCTCAGTCATGGTCTCCAGCATCCCCGCCCTAGTCAGCCGGGCGTATTGGGCGGAGAACAGAAAGGCGAGGGTAATCCAGGGCAGCACCAATGAGTACGCCCATTGAGCAGGGTTCTCGCTGAATGGCACGTAATGGCCGCCCGGCGAAGTGATGCCAAGCCGGTAGCTGAAAAATGCGAGCGCAATAAGTCCAGTGAAGAAGATTGGCAGCGAAACTCCGGCGAGCGCGATGCCCATAGCGCCACGGTCGAACACCGATCCGCGTCGTAGCGCTGAAATCACGCCTACGGTGACACCAGCGATCAACCAGATCAGCGACGCCCCGACGACCAGCGAGATAGTGACTGGGGCGCGGTCCAGCAGTTCGGGCCAGACCGGTTGCTTGGTAATAAAGGAGTATCCCATGCAAGGGGCGGGACAATGCTCTACGCCGGCGCCGTAGTCGTAGTCGGCGCCGACAAAGATTGCTTTGAGCCAATGCCAATACTGGACAGGCACCGGGTCGAGGAATCCGAGCCGTTCCGCAGTAAGGTGCACCGTCTCCGCGGTAGCGGCCCGCCCTACGTAACGCGTCGCCAGGGTCTCCGGTGTCGCCCCACCCAGTCGTGGTATCAGGTAAAAGATTGAGAAGGTGACAATGCTCAGCACAATCAGCAGCACCACTGCCCATAGCAGCCGTCGCACAATGTAAGCAAACACGTCACCTCCTTAACTGGTCATGCTCCTGAGCCTGTTTCCAGCGTCCTGCGACAGGCTCAGGGCACATATGATCGTTGGTTTGTCCTACTTCTGAGCCCCCATTCCCAGGTAGTCGTACTCGCCGAAAGCGTCGGTGACCATGATGTTGGTGGCATTCTTTGATCGCACCAGCAAGGTCTTGGCGTACACGCCCGGATAGATAACAGCCTCCTCCATGACCCGCTTATCGATCTCGCCCCACATCTGGTTGCGCTTTTCTGTATTGAGTTCGGTCAGAGCCTTATCGAGCATCTGATCGACCTCAGGGATGCGGACGCTCGTGTTGGAGGAACCGCCGGTCTCGCGGATAACGCGGGAGTCGACGATCTGAGACAAGAAGCCGAAGCCATCAGGCCAGTCGCTCCCCCAACTGTTGAGGCAAAGACCCAGCTTGTTCTTCACCACAAAGGGCGGGAGCCCGCAGTACTGGGCGAAGTAGTCGCCTTGCGGGTACGGCCTCAGCGTGAGCTGGATGCCAACTCGACCCAGCGCCTGCTGAAACGCCTCAGCGGTCGCCTTCTCCTTGGGCCGCTCAGGGCGGTAGGCGATGTTGGTCTCAAAACCGTTCGGCTGGCCGCAGGCCTCCAGTGACTTCTTCGCCGCATCGAGGTCGCCCTTGTGATCGGGACCGCTCGGATACAAATCGAAATCCACATGGCCTGGAATGTTGGGCGGCAAGAGTGTGGTTGCCAGGTCCCCACCTGCGAAGGGGCCACCGTACGCCGTCTGGTAGCCCGTGTGATCCATGGCGTACATGATCGCCTTGCGGCAGCCGATGTTGTCCAGCGGAGGCACAGTCGGGTTAATCGAGGTGTACTGGAGCCGTGCACCGAGCGGGTTGTCCGCGTTCGCCTTCAGGGTCGGATCCTGCAAAACCCGACTTTGTGCGGCCGGTTGGACTCCAAGGGCCGCTACATCGAAATCGAGATCGCCGCTGATAATTCGGTTGTCGACGTCGTCAGGATTCACATTGAGGGCAACCTCGATGCGATCAGGGAGCGCTTTGCGATTGGGATCGGTCGCAGGATCCCACTGATCATTGCGGACCAGGTTGAAGCTCTTGCCGGGCTGGAGGTCAGCAAACTTGTACGGACCACTGGAGACAACCGAGTTCCGGTATTTGGCGCCGGTGTCCTTGTCCTTGGGCACCGGCATTGTGTCGGGCTGCTGCGCCAAATAGTCGAATGCTGCAAACGGCTTGTTGGTGTGGAAGACAATTGTGTACTTGTCGGGGGTCTCAATAGCCGAATCAGTGTTGGCGTTTGGTGACTTGTAGGGGCCCTTGTAGCCATCCGGTAGATCGAGGATCGCCTCCCAATAAGCCGGTCCGTTGGGGAACGTTTGCTTATCGGTGGAACGCAGCACCGCGTATTTCACATCGGCAGAGGTGACCTCGGTGCCGTCCTCGAACTTGACACCTTGACGCAGCTTGTAGGTCCAGGTCTTCGCATCAGAGGACCCCTGGCCAGGCGCCTCGGCGAGATCCGGCACTAGCTGGTTGCCCTCTTTGCCAGGCGCGGCTTTGAACATCATCAGAGAGCGACCGTAGAGCCGCGCGAAGTTCCAAGCCCAGGCGTAGTACGTCTCGCCGGGATCCAAAGTGTCCCAGTCACCCGGGTTCGCGACCTTCAGCGTGCCACCTTTCTTGTCTGAGGGGTTGACAACGCTGGTGGATGCAGCGTTGAACTCGGGCTGAGCGCCCTGGTTGCCCGTCCCTTGCTGGCTACTGGCGCCGCCACCCCCGCCGCAAGCGGCCACGAGTAGTACGGCCGAAACGCCTACGGCGGCCAGGCCTCTAGCTCGCCAGGACCTCGAATGGTTCATTCCTGAATCCCTTCTTGTTTTGGCGGGGGGTCACCCCGAGATTCCTATCGGTTGGCACGTGGGTCGAGGGCATCGCGCAGGCCGTCGCCGAAGAGGTTGAAGGCCAAGACCGTGGCGAAGATCGCCATGCCAGGCCAGAACATGAAGTGTGGCTGCGTGTAGTAGACGACGGCGTCGTTGAGCATGCCGCCCCAGCTCGGGGTGGGCGGGCGGATACCGACGCCGAGGAAAGACAGCGCTGCTTCGAAGAGAATGTTGGTGGGGATCAGCAGCGTCGAGTAGACCAGGATCGGTGCGATCAGGTTTGGCAGCATCTCAGTGCGCAGGATGTAGCCCCGGCGGGCCCCAATGCTTCGGGCCGACTCGACGAACTCCCGCTCCCGTAGCGACAGCGTCTGGCCACGGATGATCCGCCCGATATAAGGCCAGTTGAAGAACCCGATGATGAAGATCAGCATCGCGATGCGCAATTGGTTGCCCTGTAGTCCAAAGGCCTGGTCAGGAAAGACTCCAGCCAAAGCAATTGCCAAGACCAGCAGCGGGAAGGCCAAGAACACATCCATCAGCCGGCTGGTGAAGGTGTCGGTCCAGCCGCCGATAAAGCCCGAGATGACGCCAAGCGTGGTCCCGATAAGCACCGACAGCAGTGTCGCTAAGAAGGCGATCAGCAAAGAGATCCGGCTGCCGTAGACGATTCTGCTGAAGATGTCACGGCCGTTGACCGGCTCAACACCCATGAGGTGATCCCAACTCATCCCCCCGAAGTGGCCGATAGGCGCGAGGGTGCCTCCGGCGGTATCGATCAGCTCCTGGTGGAACTCGTTGGGCGGGCTGCCGAGCAACTTCACGATCAGCGGCGCGAATATCGCTACCAGGATGAGAAAGATCAGGAAGATGCCCCCGCCAAGGGCGACCTTGTCCCTTTTGAGTCGCATCCAGGCGATCTGACCGAGGGAGCGGCCCTCCGTCGTCCCGGCGCCAGCGAGCACAGCCTCCGGGGCTGCGGTTGCGGCCTCGGCGCCGACCTCCGGCGGTACGGTCAATTTCCCTCCTACCTGGGAGTGACCCTAGCTCGAAAGGTCAGGAAAAGCGCCGATTCCGCGCTCGTTGTGACCGCAGCGATACGCCGCTCTCGCGGGCAGCCGCAGCACCTGTGGAAACCTTGTGTCGACAGGGTTGTGAGAAGCTTGGAGGCCTCCTTTGTCCGAGGGCGCTATTGATCTTCAGGTGCCTGACCTGGCCACACTGCATGAGCGGCGTAGCGAGAAATGGTCAGTTCAGGAGTCCGATGTCCTCGCGTCAACAGTCGCCGAAATGGACTTCCCTCTGGCTCCCGAGGTAACTGCGGCGCTGCATGCTGCGGTCGACCGTCATGATCTTGGCTACACACCGCCGACGGGCACTGAGCTGCCTGCGGCGTTCGCCGGCTTCGCACGACGTCGACTGGGTTGGATGGTCGACCAAGATCATGTCAGTCTCGCGCCAGACGTCATGGCGGGGCTCATTGAGCTGTGCCGCAGTCTACTTGCACCAGGCGAGCAGGTTGCCTTCTTCACGCCGGCATATCCACCGTTCTTTGCTGAGCTGCCACAGGCCCAGGTCGAACTCGTGCTGCTGCCCTTGGGTGCGGCCGGCGTAGTTGATCTTGAGGGGCTGGAGGCAGCACTTGCCGGCGGCGTACGCGCCCTAGTGCTGGCCAATCCCCACAATCCGACTGGCCGCGTGATGCCCCGGACAGAGCTGGAGCAGGTCGCCGAACTCTGCGACAGCTACGGATGCTGGGTACTCGCTGATGAGATTCACGCTCCGCTGGTACTTGAGGGTGCGACACATACGCCCTGGTTGGAGGTTTCGGATGCGGCGCGGGAGCGCGGCATCGCTCTCACGTCCGCGTCGAAGGCGTTCAATGTGGCAGGCCTGAAGGCGGCGCTGGTGATCACTGCGTCTGATCGGGCTCCTGAGGCGGTCCGACAGCTACCACCGCTGACCGATCGCGTGGGGCTACTCGGGGTCATCGCGGCCGAAGCGGCTTTCACCCATGGCGACCGCTGGCTCGACGCTCTCCGCGATCAGCTCGCCGCCAACCGCGACCTACTCAGCGAGCTGCTGGCTGCCGAGCTTCCCAAGATCGCATGGTGGCCGCCACAGGCGTCATACCTCGCCTGGTTGGACTGCCGCGCCCTCGCCCCGGGCGACAATCCAGCGGAGATCTTCCTCGCGCGTGGGCGTGTCGCCCTCAGTCGGGGCTTGGACTATGGCCCCGAAGGCGCGGGTTTTGTGCGGTTGAACTTCGGAACAAGTCCAGGGCACCTCACAGACGCCGTACGGCGCATGGCCAGGGCCATCGCATAGCCACTGACGCTGGATCAGTCGTCGTCGTCGTCCAACCCAACCAGCCATTCCTTGGCATCGTGGACATCGTCGGTCTCGAAGACCTTGACCTCACCCGGCATGAGCCATCCGAAGGCCTTGATACTGTTCTCCAACCAATCGGCATCGGAGACGATCGCCACCTTCTTCCATGCCTTCCGGTTTCCTGCAAACAACTTGGTGTCGGCCCAGAGGGCGCCGGGTGAGTATGAGTCGAAGTCTTTGCCAAGGACATAAAGCAGCCGCACGTCGCCGCGCTCAAGCGCTGCGCTCACGGCCGGAAGAAGCACGTCGCGGTAATCGTCCTCAGTCACCTTTCCTACGGCTTCCAGACCGATCGTTCCGAGAGGCATGTTCTCGATCACTCTGATCATTTCGCTCTCCTGTTAGTCGCTGACTTCTGGATAAGACCGGCACTTCGCGATCGGACTGGCGGTGGCGGCGGGATTTGAACCCGCGGAGGGTTGCGCCTCACGCGCTTTCGAGTTCTGCGGCTGGTGGTTCAGATCCATTCGGTTGGGTTGAGTCGCGCCTGAGCCGAGGCTCGGCAGCCCACTGCGGACGCCCCCGAACCTACACGAATGAGACCACAAATGAGACCAAGAGAAGTGGAATGCAGCCCTGCAATCTTGATCGGCCCCAGAACAACAAACCCGCCCGCTCCTGGATGGGCGTGTCGCCCGGTGAGCTACGCATTACAAGTCGCACAGCGTCTCCTCAGGGTCTCGGCAACGTTTCAGGAGCGTCCTCAGACGCGTCTACATCGGCATCAGGGAGGCCCATGGAGTGCCACACAGCAGAGCCCGTGGGCCTCGGGGTGAGGTAGAAAGGTGCAGTGGCGACAAGCGACGGCGGGAGCGGCGATCGAATCGACTGGAGCCGGCTAGGCGAACGCACCGACTGGTCCGACTGGCGCTCTTGGCTGAAGGAACTCTCCGGCATCGACTGGGCCGCCCTCACGCCGCGACCGCCGAGGCGACCAGAGCAGCCCGGCCCGGGGCCCATCGAACTGACGCTGGCCGCCTGGGCCGAGGACGAGCCCGGCGACAAGCACGCTGAGCAGATCGAACTGTCCTACCCGGCACTGCGCGAGTGGTGGCTCCGGGAAGGCGGCGACGCCCGGACCCCAAGCGGGGAGGCGGGCGAGCGGCTCGCCGAGCACATGCCGGAGTTGGTACCGACGTGGCGGCGGCTGACGGAGATGGTGAACGACGAGCATGCCGGCGCGGTCCTGGCGCTGTGGAACCCGCCGGCCTTTCTCACGGGCTGCTCGCAGGCCGCCGTCCCGGGCAGGAGTCCCGCACTCGTACGCAACTACGACTGGGACTACCGGCTTTACGACGGTGTGGTGATGCGTACGGCGTACGGAGGCCGGCGCGTGCTCGGGATGGGCGACTGCCTATGGGGCCTGCTCGACGGCGTCAACGACGCAGGCATCGCCGTGTCACTCACGTTCGGCGGGCGGCCGAACGTCGGAACGGGGTTCGGCATACCGATCGTGCTGCGCTACGTACTGCAGGCCAGCGACACGATCGACGCCGCGGTGGATGCCTTGACGCGCATCCCCGTGCACATGAGCTACAACGTCACCGTGTTGGACGCCGAGGGGCACCACGCGACGGTGTACGTCGCCCCGGACCGGCCCGCCCGGGTCACCGACCGGGCCGTTACCACCAACCACCAGGGCAAGGTCGAGTGGAAGCCGTACGCCGCGGCGATCGGCAGCGTCGAGCGGTCCGATCGCCTCGAGGCGCTACTCGGCGGGGGGGCCGACACCGCCACGGTCGTCGCCGCGATGCTGCGCGAGCCCATGTACGCGACGAAGTTCCACGAAGGCTTCGGCACGCTCTACACCGCCGAGTACCGTCCCGGCGAGGGCAGCGCGATCTACCACTGGCACGAGCGCACCTGGGAGCACTCAATTGATGGCCTCACCGATGAGACTGTGCAGCTGCTGCTCGGCGATGACCGCTCCGATGCGGGCGCCACGGAGCGCTAGCGCACGGGTTGTCACACCGTGGTTGGGTTCTCGGGTGATAGATCGTGTTGGCGCACTGATCGGGGCACTTCGGTTAGATGTTGATCTTGGTTGTGGCTCGTCCATGCGGGTTGTGGTTTCACATCCGGTTTCACATCACTGGATGAACATGGCTGCATGAGGTGCACAGCTTGCTAGGCGGCGGCGAACAACACCCGGTGCCAGGCTGGCAGGCCCGATACTCGAGCTAGTGGCCAAGTGCGTTCAAATCCGGGAAGATTTGTTGTGTCAAGGCGATTCGGATCATCGCGTGGCGCCGATCCGCGCGGGCCCGGCCCACATCCGAGAGGAGCCAATATGTCGCATGATGAAGCAACCCCGAGCGGCGAGCTGCACAAAGGGCTAAGGCAGCGTCACCTGGCGATGATCGCGATAGGCGGGGTAATCGGCGCGGGGCTGTTCGTCGGTTCCGGCGTGGTGATGAACACTGTCGGTCCTGCCGCCTTCCTCACCTACGCGATAACCGGTGCATTCATCGTCCTGGTCATGCGCATGCTCGGCGAGATGGCCACGGCGAACCCGTCAACGGGCTCGTTCGCTGACTATGCCCGGCAGTCCCTCGGCGGCTGGGCCGGCTTCTCGGTCGGCTGGCTGTACTGGTACTTCTGGGTCATCGTGGTCGGCTTCGAGGCGGTCGCGGGTGGCAAGATCTTGCAACGTTGGCTACCCGACATTCCGCTGTGGGCCCTCGCGCTGGTTTTGATGATCTTGATGACCGCCACAAACCTCTTCTCGGTCGCGTCCTACGGCGAATTCGAGTACTGGTTCGCCGGAATCAAGGTCGTGACCATCATGGCCTTCATTCTGCTCGGCACACTTTTCGTGCTTGGTTTGTGGCCGGGCAAGGACCTGGACTTCTCCAACCTGACCGCGCACGGCGGATTCGTACCTAACGGCGTCGGCGCCATCTTCTCCGGAGTTGTGATCGTGATCTTCTCCATGGTCGGCGCCGAGATCGCCACCATCGCCGCGGCCGAGTCGGCCGACCCGCACAAGGCGGTGGTCAAAGCCACCAACTCGGTGATCTTCCGGGTGGCCTTCTTCTTCGTTGGCTCGATCTTCCTGCTGGTCACAATCCTGCCCTGGAACTCACCGGAGCTGGGCTCCTCGCCATACGTCAGCGCGCTCGAGGAGATGGGCATCCCCGCAGCTGCGGAGATCATGAACGGGGTCGTCCTGGTCGCCGTGCTGTCCTGCCTCAACTCGGGCCTTTACACCGCGTCTCGGATGCTGTTCGTGCTCTCAGCGCGGCGGGAGGCACCGCGGTGGATGCTCGACGTGAGCAGGCGTGGCGTGCCGCTGAAGGCGATTCTTACCTCGACCTTAATCGGGTACCTGTGTGTGATCGCTGCGTTCGTCTCCCCGGACAAGGTGTTTCTGTTCCTGCTCAACTCCTCCGGGGCGATCATCCTGTTCGTCTACCTCATGATCTGCATTTCGCAGCTCCGGATGCGGCGGATCATCGAGCGCACCGCGCCGGAGCGACTGCAAATCAAGATGTGGTTCTTCCCGGTACTCACCATCATCGCGGCTGCGGCGATCCTCGCCGTCCTTGTCGCGATGTTCGTGGTGGAGGAGACCCGATCCCAGATCGTGCTGAGCCTGCTGGCCTGGGCGGTGGTGCTCGTGGCGTACGCGGTGCTGCGCCGGGTCGCCGGTCCCGCTGCAATCGAGGCACACACAAGCGAGGAGGGCCTGGCCGCCGAGCAGAAGTCAGATGTCTGGATGCACGAGCACGGCGCAGCTGGCGACCTGGAGGTCGACGCCGTTGTTGGTGAGGGCCGGCTCTCCACAGATGTGATCCGCCGCTCGGACGAGGAGGCCTATACCCCCCACGGCCCGTGAGGCGGGCCTGTTCGTCGAGCAGCTCACCCTCGAGCTTGTGCAGGGACTACTGGTCTGCCGCTTCTGGTGCCGTCCGTTGGCTAATCGTGCCCGGAGTCCCGCAACACCTCCTCGGTGAACACCCGGTAGCCGAACTCGGGAAGGTACCCGTGGATCTCACGAGTGTCGAGGACCGACATGAAGTCGAGGATGTCGCTGGTCACGACCTGCCCTGGGACGAGGATCGGGAAGCCCGGTGGGTACGGCGTGACGAACATCGCCGACACCACCTCTCGTCCCTCCGCGACCCGAGCGGCCAACTCCTCGGCGGGAAGGTACTCACATGCGCCCGCGACGTAGGCCAGGAAGTACGCGTCCCGAAGGTTGCCGTCCGGACTCTTGGCGTCACGCCGGAACCGATCAGCGAACCGGCTGAAGTTAGGTAGCGGCGGCGGGTTGCCTGTGAGGGAGGCGACCCTTCGGTTCCTCGCTGCCCGTCCCAGCGGGCCGAGCTGGGCTTGCTCCTCGTCGAGGTCCTCGGTGATCCTCAGCAGCACCTCGATGAGATAGGCGACCGAGCTACGGGTAGTGCCAATGTTGGTCATGAACAGGACGCTGTTGCGAGAGGTCTTATTGACCTGGATGCCGTACTTGTCCATCAGATAGCTGTGCTTGAACGTGTCGCCGTCGATGCCGGAGCGGCCGATCATCAGAGTGAGTCGGCAAGGGTCACGGACGAACTCGTCGTGCTTCCAGGCCTTCTCCATCTGGGAGAAGCCTCCGCGCAACGGGTAGTCGATTCCCGATTGACGGTAGCGGGCGGGGATCATCTCCGGGGTGCCGAGGAACCTGAAGTATTTCCCGATCCGCGGATGCTTGTCGACGGCGTCCATTAGGTTCATCGCCAGCTCGGCCTGTCGCTGAACGAGCTGGTAGCCCTCGAGCTCGGCCTGGGCGCGACCGACGTCGAGGGATGCCAGGATCTGGTAGTTGGGCGAGGTGGAGGTGTGGGTCATGTAGGCCTCGTCGAAGGCCTCCTCGTTCAGGTACTGGAAGTCCTCGTCGAGGACATGGATCATTGACCCCTGCCGCAGCGAAGTCAGGGTCTTGTGCGTGGACTGCGTGGCGTACACGCGCAGCCGCACCCGATCGGGATCGGGCATCGCGGACCTACCGTCATCCTGGCTTGCGCGCGCCGCGGCGTACTCCGTGGCGTACTCAGGGCTGCGGTAGCGCTGCTGCAGCCTGCGTGCCGAAGCCATGGCGGTGCGCCAGCGGTAGATCGGGTGAAAGCCGGCAAAGGCGAACCAAGCCTCGTCCCACAGGAAAACCAGGTCCGGCTTGATCGCCAGGCACTCGTTCATGACCCGTTCGACGTCGTAGACGATGCCGTCGAAGGTGCAGTTTGTGAGGGATAGCATCTTGACTTTGTGCAGCCGTCCGGCCGCCTGGTAGTCGCGCAGGTAGCCCGTGATGGTGGCCAGTGGGACCGCGCCGTACATGGAGTACTCGTCGAGCGGATAGGAGTCCAGGTAGGTGACCTGCGCGCCGCCGAGCATCAGCGCGTAGTGGTGTGACTTGTGACAGTTCCGGTCAACCAGCACCACGTCGCCGGGGGTGACGATGGACTGGACGACGATCTTGTTCGCCGTCGATGTCCCATTGGTTACGAAGAAGGTCCGGTCCGCGCCGAAAGCGCGAGCGGCCAGCTCCTGCGCCTTCTTGATCGGCCCGGACGGGTCGAGCAGGGAGTCGAGGCCACCGGAGGTCGCCGAGGTTTCCGCGAGGAACATGTTGAGCCCGTAGAAGTCGCTCATCTGGCGGATCCAGGGCGAGTTGACCACCGATTTGCCCCGCGAGATCGGCAGCGCGTGGAACACGCCGGTCGGCTGGCGGCTGTAGCTGGTCAGTGCGGTGAAGAACGGCATCTCGTACCGGGTGGCCACCCCGCGCAGGATTGACAAGTGCATCTCCAGCAAGTCGTCGCGATGGAAGATCCGCTGGAACCGCCGTGTCATCTCCCCGGCCAACCGCTCGATCGAGACCTGCGCCACGAGGTATAGGTCGATTTCTGGTCGCCGCTCGGCGATCTGCTTGCCCAGCAGGAGCATCCGTTCCGCGGAGGGGAGCGGTTGAACGACCTGCGGGTCGAAGTCCTCGATGAAGCGACGCAAGTCATCCAGCCGGTAATGCGAGACCACCCCAAAGCCGGGCCGGATGACGCATGCCTGGATCTCGGAGTTCAGCAGTACCGCAAGTAGCGCGTCCTCAAAGGTCGGGACAAAGAGCAGCTCGTAGGTGAAGGGATCCTCGACTCGCCGCAGCTTGCGCATCTCCTGGCGAAGACGGGTGACATCGGCCTCGGGCAGGTTGTCCACGACCAGGACCTGAAACGCCGGCCTCCCCGCCGGTACCGCACTTCGTGCCGAAATCGCGGAAGCATCGCGAACCTCCGCGGTGGTGGCCTCCTCGATGTTGCCGGAGATGACTCTGGTGACGGTGTCGGCCTTGCGCATCGCGGACTCGTAGTCCTCGATGTCGCACAGCAGGGCGATCTGCTCCAGCCGGCTGCGTCCGGGGTAGGCCCAGTAGGTTTCCAGCGGGTCGAGCAGCCGCACCAGCTCTCTGGCCTCCTCCTGCAGGGCGGGACGCTGCTCGTCGGGCGTGAGGGCATCGGAGAGTCGTTTGGTGACGTCGGCCAGCGATGCCCAGGCGTCGCCGCGTAGCCGCCACATGCTGGTGTAGGCGTGCAGCATCGGAGTACTCGGCAGGTCCGGAATCTCAAGATCGGACATGCAGTCCCCTCCCGGTGTACGCCGCGACAGACCAGAAGGCCGACCCGACGCAGCACCTGTGCCGTCACTCCATGAACGGGTAGCGGTAGTCCGTCGCCGGGACGAAGGTCTCCTTGATCGTGCGCGGTGAGACCCAGCGCTGCAGGTTCAGGATCGACCCGGCCTTGTCGTTGGTCCCGCTACCGCGGGCACCGCCGAACGGCTGCTGGCCCACCACCGCGCCGGTCGGCTTGTCGTTGATGTAGAAGTTGCCGGCAGCGAACCGGAGCACATCCATCGCCTCGACGATGACAGAACGGTCCTGGGCGATGATCGAACCGGTCAGACCATACGGCCCGACGGCGGCTGACTCGCGCAGCACTGTGTCGTAGTCGGCGTCGTCGTAGACGAAGACGCCCAGGATCGGGCCGAAGTACTCGGTGGTGAACACCTCGTGGTCAGGGTTGTCGGCCACCACGACGCTGGGACGCACGAAGTAGCCGACAGAGTCGTCGACGACGCCGCCAGCCACGATCTCGACGCCCTCCTCGCCGCGCACTCGGTCGATCACCGCGCTCAGCTTCGCGAACGACCGGGCGTCGATGACCGCACCCATGAAGTTGCCGAAGTCGGTCACGTCCCCCATCGCCATGCCGTCGACCTCGCTCACCAAATCGTCACGCAGCTTGGTCCACAGCGACCGAGGTACGTAGGCGCGAGACGCGGCCGAGCACTTCTGGCCTTGGTACTCGAAAGCCCCCCGCACTAGCGCGGTGCGCAGGGTGTCGAGATCCGCCGACGGGTGTGCCACCACGAAGTCCTTGCCACCGGTCTCCCCGACCAGGCGCGGGTAGGCCCGATATGCACGCAGGTTGCCAGCGACGGAGTCCCATAGCTTCCCGAAGGTCGCCGTGGACCCGGTGAAGTGGATGCCTGCCAGGTCGGGATCTGGCACAGCGACCTCGCTGACTGCCTGCCCGGTGCCGGTCACCATGTTGATCACGCCGGGTGGCAGCCCGGCAGCCTCAAGCAGCCGCATGGTGTAGTGGGCAGCCAGCTGCTGGGTCACCGCCGGCTTCCAGACCACGGTGTTGCCCATCAGCGCGGGAGCAGTCGAGAGGTTGCCAGCGATCGCGGTGAAGTTGAAGGGGGTGATGGCGAGCACGAAGCCTTCCAACGGACGGTGGTCCAGGCGGTTCCACACCCCGCTGACACTGATCGGCTGCTCCTCCATGAGCTGCCGGGCGAAGTAGACGTTGAATCGCCAGAAGTCCACGAGCTCACAAGGAGTGTCGATCTCGGCCTGGTAGCAGGTCTTGCTCTGGCCCAGCATGGTCGCCGCGTTCAGCGTGGTACGCCACGGACCGGCCAGCAGGTCGGCCGCCTTTAGCAAAATCGCAGCCCGGTCGTCGAACGACATGTGCTGCCACGCCGGCGCGGCTGCCTTGGCAGCTGCGACGGCCTGCCGAACATCGTCAGCTGTGGCGTCCCGCATCGTGCCCAGCTGCGCCTTGTGGTTGTGCGGCTGGACGACATCGATGGGGTCTCCACCACCCATCCGATGCTCGCCGTCGATCGTCATCGTGAGCTCGACGTGCTCGGCAGCCATCTGCTCGAGCCGGGATGCGAGCGCTTGTCTTTCCGGGCTACCGGGGGCGTAATTGTGTACCGGTTCGTTCACCGGCTGCGGGACGTTCGTCACAGCATCCATGCCGTCTCCTCTGAGGCTGTGTCGAAATTGGGTCTCACTTACCAACGAGCGAACGCAGGAAGAACACCAGGTTCGTGGGCTTCTCCGCCATCC
>JBKOUS010000143.1:0-10332 GCA_046723505.1 Actinomycetota bacterium | reverse complement strand
CCGGTGCCAGCGGCAAGGACGGACAAGTCCCATTCAGGGCACCATCAGCTGGGCCGATCAGTTTTAGGGTCACGTCTTTGCCGCCGGCACCAGTCTCAGACGACGCGTCGCGAAACCGGTGGATCCAGACTCACAATCAGTTTTCGGTTGCCGTTGACAACATCGTGTTGGTGTCTCTACATCGAGCGCTCCCTGCCGTGTGGCGTCGTGCTGCTGGCGAGCGGCGCTTCCGATCGAGAAACGCCCTGATCTTGTCTCTCCTTAGCTGCCGTAGCTGTCGCAGTCAGCGCTTGGAGTTCGGGAATCGGTGTCAGTCACCCGCTGTTGGCACGAATGGACGTACGTCTTGATCTCTTGGAAGTCCGCCAGACCACGGGCGCGTTTCTGGTGGTCGCGGTCGGGTTGTGGGTCCTCGTGCCAGGGCGGGACTTTGCTGTGGTGATTTAGAACACCGTGGCCAGCGGCCGGCTGCGAGGTTGGTCGTGTGCGGTCGGCATCGCTTTCTCGAACACCGTTCAAGGCGTGGCCGCCGCCGGACTCGGCGCCATCGTCGGCGTCCGACCGCTGTTCGAGGCGATCACGTGCGCCGGCATCGCCAATCTGGCCATCGAGGCCCTGAGGTCAGCGGCAGCCGGGCGGTACCTCCCATTCGACCACGAGAAACTCGTCCATCAGTTCGGCCGCGGGCTGGCGGAAAGGATTCGTATCCAATATCACCAACCCCAAGATCGCGCATAAGCACGCAGCTAGCCTCGCTGTTCGAGAGCCGGGGAGGAGCTCGGCGTTCCAGCGGTGGCCAGGAACGGTGGCTGTCGTCGGAGGCGGACCGAATGACTACATTCGGGGTGACGGCCAGCAGAAGACGGGATGGACCGCCATGCCAGCTACTCAGCCGCTGGGGCGCAGCGACGTGCTCGTGCCGCGACTCGGTGTCGGCGCCATGACATGGGGAGAGGCACACGGGCTGGCCCGGCTGCACCCGGCCAAGATCGCCTACGGCGGGGCCGAGGGCCGTGACGAGGAGCGTGGCGCCTGGGAGGCCAGCATCGCGGCGGGGGTGAACCTCTTCGACACGGCAGCGATGTATGCCGGTGGGGCGTCGGAGCGGCGGCTCGGTGAATTCTCTAGCGACGAAGCCTTGATCGCCACCAAGTTTCCGGCCACCCTGTGGGCCTCCGCCGAGGACATGCCAGGCCAGCTCGCCGACAGTCTGGCCCGGCTGCGGCGCGGCCACGTCGATGTGTACCAGCATCACTTCCCGTCCCGGCGGGTTGATATCCCGCGCCTGATGAACCTCTTGGCCGACGCCGTCGCGGCCGGGCAGGTCCGCGCGGTCGGGGTGAGCAACTACTCGGCCGACCAGATGCTTCGAGCGCATACCGCCCTGGCGCAGCGCGGCATACCACTCGCCTCCAACCAGGTGGAGTACTCGCTGCTGCACCGCCGGCCCGAGCGCAACGGAGTGTTGAATGCCTGCCGTGAGCTCGGCGTCACCCTGATCGCCTACCAGCCGCTTGCCAGCGGCGCGCTCACCGGCAGGTACACCCCCTCTAATCGGCCCCGCGGTCTGCGGCGGTTCTTCAAGCCGTTCCGCGGCCGGGGTCTGGCGACGCTTGAGCCGACCACCGCGTTGCTTCGCGAGATCGGCTTGCGATACGGCAAGACTCCCGCACAGGTGGCGCTGCGCTGGCTGATCGAGAACGACACGGTTCTGCCCATACCAGGAGCCAAAAACCGCAAGCAGGCCACGGAGAATGCCGGAGCACTGACGTTCCACCTGACCCAAGACGAGATCGACGCCCTCGACACGGCGACGCGCGCCTTGCGCCTAACGCTAGGCGCCTAGCCGCAGGCGCCTAGCGGACGCACTCAGTCCTCCTTCGCCGGCCGCGCTGCTGGGATCCTTCGCGGAGCTGGCGGCGGCCGAAGCGCCGGGAATGCCAGCCGGAACTGCTGGATTCCATCGCAGCAAGAAACGATGCAGAGGTGCTGGGCAGGTGGGACACCTGCCTGCGAAGCGGACCAACGCAGGCAATCCTGATCCGCGCATCAGCGGCTCCGCATGGACTCCGCTCCCACAAGGGACGGGCCCGAGGTGGACGCGATGGCCGCAGCCCCAATGCCGGTAGGCCCACCAGTAGCAGACTCAAGAAGATGCCCGGCGACCCTCGACGCTCGCTGGTGGCGGTCGGGGGCGCAGGATGGCGACCAGCCTGACCAAGTCCACCGCCGGGGTCGTGAACATCGCGTCCCCACCCGGTCCAGGTTGCCTGTGACCACATTGAGGACGGGCATGAGCCAGCAGCACAGGGCTCCAAAGGGTTGGGTGCAGACGCCAAGACGGCCATAGCATGCCGCCGAAGGAGCCGCGGCAACTCGGCGGCGTGCCGGCGGATGGCCTCCGGCTCGATCCCGGTCCATGGGGCGGCGCGCTCCGGAGGGAAGGGCCCACCGCGTGACGGACCTGCTCGATCCCGTCGGTGAAGCCCCTGAGCCGACCAGGAGCGGCCAGCTCCTCAGCAAAGATGGTGTGGACGAGGGCGAGCAGCAGCAAGACGTCGGTACCTGGGTGGATCGGGAGGTGGGTGTCGGCCAGGTCGGGCTCTCAACGGCTCTTTCTCCACTGTGATCGTCAAGCCGAACTTTAGGAGCCACTCTCCTTCCGGGGCGGCCGATGAATGCGGCACCATGCAACTCGTCGGGCTGGGAACAGCCGACTGGGCATACGCCTTCGGCCCGACCTTCGAACCAAATGGTCGCTGCTTCGACGTCGACGGCACCTCAGATTCTGAGCTTCGGGTGGTGGACCTCACAGGAAGGTCTTCATGTGTGTGTCGTCCTGGCCAGGTGGGTGATGGATCCGGCCACGACTGCGGTCGCCTCGTCGACGGATAAGCCGGCCGCCCGGAGCGCGCCGAATGTCGCTGGGTGGACCAGCCCGGTGGTCGTCTTCGCAAGGACCGCGTCGTACGTGCCGGCGAGGGCTTCTGCGTACAGCCGTCGCATCGACCGCCAGAAATCGGCCTCCGCCCGTGCCAGCACGGGATTTTCGGAGAGCTCGGCGCCAAGCAGGGCAAACCAGTCTGAGGTGCGCTCGTAGAACGCGAACATGGACGCGGTCAGCACTTCGATGCGGGCTGTCAGTGATTTCGTGCCGGCGAAGATACTGCGGTCTGGTAGCTGGATGTTGGCCATCACGTGGGCCACCACGGCCTCGAGGAGTAGGGCCGGCGTGGTGAAGTGATTGAGCACTGTGCCCGGTGACACGTCCGCCACACGAGCGACTTCGTTCATCGTCGTCCCCTGTGTCCCCCGTTGGGCAAACAACTCGACCGCGGCGTCGACGATCCGCTCGCGGGTCCGCGCGGCCTGCTCAGCCCGCCGCTGCATGGAGTAAGCCCTCGGCATTGACAACCCCAATAATTTGGATGAATCATTGATTCAATGAAATTGTAACTCAAGGGGATCCATGGCTCATCACCTACAACCGTCCGGCGCCGCAGTGACCACCCGACTCGGGCCACTAAACGTCCGTATGACCGGCACCGGCCCGACCGCCCTGCTGTGGCACAGCTTGTTCGTCGACTCCACCACCTGGGTCCGGATCGAGCAGCCGCTCGCCGCCGAACGCCGCCTGCTGCTGGTTGATGGGCCGTGCCACGGGGCGAACCCGCCGCTCACCCGGCCGTTTACCCTCGACGACTGCGTCGGTGCCGCCGCCGATGTGCTCAACCACTTTGACGTCGACCAACCGGTCGACTGGCTGGGCAACGCGTGGGGCGGACACGTCGGAATTCTGTTCGCCTCCACCTTCCCCGACCGCTGCCGCAGCCTAGTCGCCATCGGCGCCCCGGTGCATGCGCTGGGCCCCGCCGATCGGCGGCGCACCATGCTGCTCGCGGCCCTTTACCGGGTCGCCGGCCCACGGCCAGTGGTCAATCCGCTGGTCGACGCGCTGCTCGGTCCGCGCGCCCGAATCGCTGATCCCGAGGGCGCCACCATCGTCGCCCAGGCGTTTCGCCGAGCCAAGCGCCGCGGCATGTCCGCAGCCATCCGATGGCTCAGCCTCCGCCGGCCGGACCTGACCCCTGTCTTGGACTGTCTAGACACACCGACGTTGCTCACCACCGGCGTCTCCGACCCGATGTGGACCACCACGAACGCCCGCGCCGCGGCGGCCCACCTCCCCCGCGGCGCGCTTGTGATCCTGCCCGGCGAGGGCCACATCGGACCGCTCCTGCAAGCTGCGCCCGCTGTGATCAAGCTGGTCACCGCCTTCTGGCGGGATCCCGACACGACACTCGCCGCGCAGCGCGGCGTCACAACATCTCCTCCGCACCGTTCGCAATGAGTGCCGCGGCGACCGATGGCTGCGCGACCAACGCTGCGTAAGTGCGTACGTGCTCGGTCGTTGCACTCATCCGCTCGGCCATGAGCACCTCGGCTTCAGGCCGGATGGCGTTGCCTTGGTTGGAGATGAGGTACCAGGACGGAATCGTCTTCCATCCGGCAGCGGTCGCGAGGCGCATGGAAAGCGAGCCGACCAGTGGACGTCCGCAAGCGGACGTTCAGCGAACCAGCAGAAGCTTGCCGGTCGTCCTGCGCGCCTCAAGTGCGAAGAACGCTTCACTGACTTGTGTGATCGGGTAGCGGCCGCCGATGTTGACCGTGAGATCCCCCTTGGCCACCCAGCCGAAGATGTCGTTTGTGCGGCGGCGGAGCTCTTCGGTGGTGGCGGTGTAGTGCACGACCGAGGGCCTGGTGACGTACAGCGATCCACCCGAGTTGAGTCGAGGGATCTCCAGCGGCGGAGTGGGACTACTGGCGGTCCCATATACCGCTAGGGTGCCTCGGATGCGGAGTGCCGCCAGACTGCCCTCGAATGTGGTGGCGCCAATTCTGTCATAGACGACCGCCACGCCACGGCCGTCGGTAATGTCCCGGACCTCGTCGGCGAAGTTGTCGTAAGAGATGACGTGGTCCGCACCGGCTGCGCGAGCAGCCCGGGCCTTCGCCTCGGTGGAGACCGTCCCGATGACCATGCCGCGCAGTTTCGCCACCTGGACGAGTAGCTGGCCGACACCGCCGCGGCCGCGTGGACTAGGACTGGGTCGCCTGGCCGGATGGAATTAGGTGTCCGTAGCCAGGTAGTGCGCCGTCACGCCCTGCATGAGCACCGCAGCAGCCGACTCGGTATCGACCTCGCCTGGTATCGGGACGGCCTTGGCCGCTTCGACGACCACGTAGTCAGCGAAGCTGCCCTGGCCACCGCTGAGCCACCCGACCCGCTGCCCTTCGTGGAGGTCGGTGACCTCCGATCCGACCTCCACGATCAGGCCTACGCCCTCGACCCCAGCCAAATAAGGCAGGGCGACGGCACTGACGCCTCACAGAGACGCCCCTGCGTGCCGCAAGCGAAGCCGCTTGCCGCAGCCTTCAGAGGCGATCTGCGCTGTACTGTCGCGTCGGCCTAGGCTCGTGCCATGGTCGCTGCGGTCCCTGCGTTGGCCCTCTGGGTATTGGCATGGTTGCCCCAGCGGCCTGCCTGCTGGAATTTACATCCAATAAAGCTCAGATTATTAATAGATGAACTTTAGCGTTTGGTCTGTCACGAACGGAGAGGCCAATGAGTGTACGACGTCTTCAAGGTTTGGCGTTGCTCTTGAGCGCAGTGTGTTTGCTGCTCGGAGCATTCGGTCCTCGAACCGTCATCTTTGTCACGATTGGTATCATTCTTTTCATCCTGGCCATCCCGGCTGTCTATTCAACTCAACCGACCGGGTGGATAGGACTGGCGGGCATTGTCTTGTTGGAACTTGCGGCACTGATCGCCTTAGGATTTCGATTGGACCTGGTGCCACCCAGCCTGGGCGACAGTCTGAGCCTGACCAGCGCCATTCTAGGGATGTTGGGCGCGGTCATCGTTGGCTGGCTGACAACGAGGGAACATGTATTTCCAGCCTGGGTGGGTTGGGTCTTTATGGTTCAAGGCTTGCTTAATTTCCTTGGTTGGGTTATTCAATATCGATGCTCGAGGGAGAGTGTTTCCGATTCTCGTTCCCATATTACAGACTGTGGCAACCTTCGCCTATGGGTACTTTATCTTCCGAATACACAATAAGGATCACAGTGGCGAACAAGTATAGAGTCTAATTGGCTTCATGATTGCCCGTAGATATGGGTGAGGAACGTTTCACGTTCGTATCCGGCTCGTTCGCCTTCCTGCCGCGCGGCATCAAGCACCGCGCCTCCCGGGACCCGGGCCGTGCGGGCCTGTGGGGTCTGTCCCGCCCGATTCGAAACTTTTCTGGCGAGACATAGGCACCAGTGGCGACGAGGCGACCGAGCCACCGCCCCCGACACCCAGCCGGTCCAGACGGCGGAACCCGGCGATGCGTGCACACCGAGTTCCTCATCTGACATTCGACTCGAGGGGGTCTCGCCGTCTGCCCGTCGCCCCAATGGGTCCTCCGCACATCCGCCCTCACGGGGATGCGCTGACGTCTGCGATTGAAAAGGTCACACTCGATGGCCCGGCCCGGGCCAGGGACGCATTCGCGCTCGTCCGGATGGCCGCTCGACTCCGGCATGAGCGTGACACGCGTCGTTGCCCTCCCGGCGGCGTGGCGGGAACATGGATCGACAGCTTCGTGAACGGAGAATGGCCGTGGCCGATGCGCTCGGGGAGGCACCGTCCGGCTCACCGACATATGACTTCGGCCGCCTCGTGGAAGGCATGGCCACGGGTCAGGTCCGCCCCGCCACGATTGAGGAAGTGGTCGCCGCGGTAGCCACCGCCTGGGACAGCGGGGAACGGCTCACCATCCGCGCCAGCGCGCATAGCTTCGGCGGCCAAGCCGTTCCGGACAGGTCACGGGTCCTCGACCTGACCCGGCGTCGGCGTACGACCTCACGTGTCGGTTGGTGTACGACCTGACGTGTCGGTCTCGGCGTATCGATCATTGCAAGGTTGTCACCTCCTGAGACGACGGTGAGGCGGTCTTTGAGTCGGTAGCTGGGTCCGTTGATGTTGATCACGTCGCAGTGGTGGAGGAGCCGGTCGAGGATGGCGGTGGCGAGGACGTCATCGCCGAGCACGCCGCCCCATTCGGTGAAGCTTTTGTTATTGGTGATGATCATCGTGCCGCGCTCATATCGTCTGGAGACCAGTTGGAAGACCATGTTTGCTTCGGCCCGGTCTAATGGCAGGTAGCCGACTTCGTCACAGACCAGGACCGCGGGCCGCAGGTCGGCCTGGAGTTGCCGGTTGAACCGGCCGGTGGCTTCGGCGGTGCGGAGCCGGCGGACCAGGTCGTCGAGGGTGGTGAAGTAGATGGAGAACCCGGCCTGGCAGGCGGCGACGGCGAGGGCAACGGCGAGCATCGTTTTGCCGACGCCGGGCGGTCCGAGCAGGGCGATGTTGGACCGGGCGGGCACGAATTCCAAGGTTGCGAGGTCGCGGACTTTGCGGGCGTCGAGGCCGGGCTGAAAGGCGAAGTCGAAGTCATCCAGGGTGGTTTGTGGTGCGGCAGCCCGGACAGCTTGAACGCGTTGCGGAACCGGCGGCCCTCGCGCAGCCCGACTTCTTCCTCGAGCAGCAGGTCGACGAAGTCGAGGTAGCCCCTCTGCGCGGTTTCGGCGCGCTCGACGAGCTGGGTGATGGTCTCGGTGAGATGGGTCAGGCCGAGCTTGGTGGCGTGGTTGCGGATCCGGTCGGCGGTCAGCGTGCTCACGGTCCTCCTCCCGGTCGGGGCGGGCGGTGGCGGCGTAGGTGTAATCGGCCAGCGGCCGGGTGGCGACGATGAGGTCGGCGTGCCGGCGGGTCAGCAGCACCGCCAGCGGCTCTCGGGCCGCAGGCTTGGCTGCCGGGTCGATCTGGCCGGGCCCGACGGCGTCGACTGTGGCGTTGCGGGTGTGGCCGTCGGGCAGCCCGTTCCAGTGCGCCGGGTCGACCATCAGGTGCCCCGGGTGGCGCGGGGATGGCTGGCCAGCCGCCGCCCTAGCCTAACCTGCCGGGCCGGCACCGAGTACAGGCTGGCCTGAAACGCCACCAGGCAGTCCTTGCCACCCTGCGCAGGTGTTTCTCCGCCACCACATAAGGCCGCTCCGGTAGCGGCTGCAGAGCGGCTCGGTCCGCCTCGGCGCGGACCGAGCCGACCTTACCGTGGGTGCGATGAACCTGACGGCGGCGGATCGGCAGCCAGCCGAGGTACGCGCCGTCCATCTCGGCCACGCTGTCGAAGGACCGACCGGCGATCACGTGCTCGCGGACGATGGTGACCTGGCGTTTCACCCTGCACTTCCCAGTCGGCCGGTAGGCAGCCAGCACATCGATGGTGAAGCCGTAATGGGGGCGAACGTGGCAACACGCGCGGGATCGCCGCCGCCCAGTCGGTCCTCGCCAACGGGGGCGCATACGGCAAGAGGCTGCTTTCCGCTGCCGGACGGCAACAGGTGCTGCGAACCCAGGCCGACGGCATCGAGCTGGTGTTGGGCACACCGATGCGGTGGGGCATGGGCTACGGCCTTTAGCCAGACCTGTACCGGGCGAGGATCGATGTCGGCGTCCCCATCGAGCCATTGGCGACTAAGCCGTCGCACCAGTTGCATCTGGGGCATTGATTCCGCATCGAGATTGCGTTCCAACGCGACAAGCAAGATCAACAGACCCACGATGAGAACGTAAAACAACCCGATGGTCTCGGCGATCTCGTCCAGCCCCCAGGCAAACAGCGCCATGTTACGAACGTAGCAGATGATGTACGCTCGTAACATGCCGACTCAGTTTTCCGATACCAAGTTGTCATGGTTGCTGATTGCGATCGTGACGGGCGCCGATTCGGTGCTGCGCGTTCGTGTGTGGCGCGAACTCCGCCGGCTCGGCGCTGTCTACCTGCACAGCTCTGTCTGTTTTCTTCCTAACCAAGCTGACATCGCCGTCACGGTAGATGCGCTGGCGCGGCGCGTCCGTAAAGCTGGCGGCAAAGCGCAAGTACTCAAGACAACCTTCGTCGACGAGGGTGACGAAGCGCAGATCATCGCTGAGCAGACGGCCGACCGTGACCGGGAGTACCAGGAAGTGGTTGAGCGCACCGGTGAGTTCTTGGCCGAAATCGATCGGGAAACCGAGCGGCACCGGGCCACATACACCGAGGTCGAGGAATCGGAAGCCGACCTTGAGCGCTTTGATCGCTGGCTCAAGTCGATTATGTCCCGAGACTATTTCCAGGCCCCTGGCCGTCGGGAGGCCGAGGCGGCCATCCAACGCTCCCGCACTGCCTTGGCGGCCTTTGAAGCCGCCGCCGTGGCGGCCGACACCGAAACCTTCCCCAGCGGCGCTGCTCCTTCCCACTCCGGGGAGCAATCCAACCTCCGGGTGGTTCGGGAGGGGTGAGCATGGACGTCTGGCAGGTGATAATCGGCGTTGGCCTCGCATTGCTGGTCGGCTGGCTTGCCCTTGTGGTCACGCTGTGGATCGCTCGACCGACCGAGAACGTTTTAACGGAGTCGCTCCGGCTTCTGCCAGATCTTGTTCGACTTATCAGTCGCCTCGCCAAGGACCGTTCGCAGCCTCGTGGGGTCCGTGTCCGGCTCGGCCTCTTGCTTGCCTACCTCGCCTTTCCGATTGATCTCATCCCCGATTTTGTGCCTGTTCTGGGTTATGCCGATGACGTCATCGTCGTTCTCCTCACCCTGCGCAGTGTCATCCGCCTTGTAGGCGAGGCACCCCTGCGCAAGCACTGGCTGGGCACACCAGCAGGTTTTGAAGCCGTCCTTCGCGTGACCCGCCCGCGAGGAGCTCAGCCCGACCCTCGCTAGCTAATCCGCGTCAGGATGGCTCACATACTCGACCGCTGATCGACAAAAAACGCTCTATATATAAGTTGTCAAGTTTCGTGGTAGTTGCACCTTGGTGCACCGCCGGAGGATAGGAAGAGGAGGGGCGAAGCCGCCACTGGTGGCGGCCTCGGCCAGTTGATCAGCCACTTCATGACGCGCCTCCCATCACCAGCCGCGCCGCGTCCGCCAACTGGCCGATCTTGAACAGCTGCCAGTTCTCGGTCGGCAAATACGTCAGCAGGTCAAGCAACATGGCCTGCCGTTCCGGTGAACTCGTCACAGTCACCACCAGCGGGAATATGGCGTCTTGCACACCTTGCTCTTGGCCGCTCGCCCGATAGCGCCGGTACACCTCGAGCTTGGCCTGCATCACCGCCCGCGACTGGCTGCCCGTGTCGAACTCGACAAACGCCATGTCCTCAAGTCCGGCCCCATTGCCGGCAACATGCGGTTCAGGAGGAGCGATCAGGGAGAATGCTCATCCGTCGGCCC
>JBKOUS010000040.1:0-5128 GCA_046723505.1 Actinomycetota bacterium | reverse complement strand
CTTCGATCCAGTCAATCGGCGAAGGCAACTACGGGCGGCTCGGACCCGGTCAGCAGCAGCGCTACACGCACGCGCTGGCCGAGACGATGTTCTCCGAACCGGCCACGGACGATACGCCGGACGAGCAGCCCGGTGCGATGCCTGAGATCTTCCCCTCCCCAGACCAGGGCGCGAACATCGATCGCTGCTGGACCTGTCGGTCCATGTTCATGCAGGCCTGGGGCAACTACGGCACGGCCTGGGCAGTGGTTCACCAATGGCTCGGACTGCGGCCGCAGCTCGGCCGTGGAGAGATCGAGATCGTTCCGCAGGTACCGCAGGGCCAGACCAGTGTGGGTGGCGACAACATCCGCCTCGGAACAGGATCGGTGGACGTAGCCGCCAGCCACACAGGTAGCCAGTACACCACCGAGATCGATGTCCAAGTAAATGGGATCAAGGACGTTCTGATAGGGCACACGCTCCCGCGCGGAACGACGGCCGCCTCGGTATCCCTGGACGGCGTGCCGATATCGAAGTTCGTGACCCGAGAGACCAACCGGGGCATCGAAGTGACGGTGCGGACCGACCGCGGTCAACACATTCTCCAGATCACGACCTAGCCCAATACAGAATTCGATTCCAGAAAGGCTGCTGTCCAAGGCTGCTGCAAAGCTAGGGACGGCAGAGGGATCGAGCACGCGCGCCTTCGGGGGCGATGCCAACCTGGCCCCGGAACGATCCCGGTGGACCGGCGTACCTGGGAGGACGCGCTGGCAGTCCCGGTGATCACGCTGACGCCAGCTTTCATGGGCAAGGAGCGAGTGAATTCGAGGCATGCCGACGATCTGGTGCTGCTGGACTAGCGCCGTGTGTCGCTGAGAGATTGGGCTTTCGACGCCCTAGCACGCGTGGGCAGTGGACTCACGAGCCGCGCGTACTCCGTCAAAGCAGGATGGTCAAGGAGGTAGACGGTCCACAGCAGCCGCGTGGCAAGATCGACAGGACACCCCTAGTCTTGCTGCAGGTCAGCGGAGAGGCGGACTCGTGTCCGATACCGGCGCCCCGGCCCAGACGCTCACCATCATGATGACCGACGTCGAGGGTTCCACCGCCCTCCGGCGGACCCGCGGGGACCTGTTCGTCAATGAGATCTTGGGATTGCACGGTGCGATCGTCCGCGAACAGATCGGCACGTGCGGTGGCCAGGAGCGCCAGTTCCTCGGTGACGGGTTCCTCCTGTCCTTCCCGTCACCGGTGGCCGCGGTCCGCTGCGCCGTCGGCGTCCAGCGTGCGCTTGACGAGCACAACGCCACCGAGCCCCAACGCCAGGTCCGGGTTCGCATAGGCATCCACGTCGGAGAGGTCAGCGAGCGCGACGGTCTGCTGTACGGACAGGCGGTACACGCCGCCGCCCGCATTACGGCTGAGGCCGCCGGCGGGCAGATCTTCGTGTCCGATGCGGTTCGGCAGCAGGTCGAGCCGAGAGCGGAGTGGCGGTTGGTCGACTCGGGATTGTTCTGGCTCAAGGGGTTCGACGAGCGGTGGCGGTTGTTCGAGGTGTCCCTGGGCCAAGACACGCCGCTGCAGCGGCGGGGCGGTATGCCACCGCCACTGACACCGATGGTGGGGCGAGATAGCCAGCAGGCGAACCTGCGCCGGGCTGTCGACGAGGCGCTGGCCGGCCGCGGCGGACTCGCCCTTGTGGCCGGTGAGGCAGGCGTGGGGAAGACCCGGCTGGTCGCCGAGATCGGCGGTGAGGCCGAGGCGCGCGGGATGCGGGTGCTGACCGGTCACTGCGTAGAGATGGACAGCGCGCCGCCGTACCTGCCCTATGTGGAGATGATCGAGCAGGCGATCTCAAGCCCGCGCAGCCCACTCGCGCTACGGGAGGCACTCGGCGACGTCGCCCCGGAGATCGCCCGGATCGCGCCCGCGCTGCGCCGCCACTACCCCGACATCGCCCCGCCAGTCGAGTTGCCGCCGGAGCTTGCCCGACGGTACTTGTGGAACAGCTTCCGCGAATTCGTCACCCGTGGCGCGCAAACACAGCCGCTGCTGCTCGTGCTTGAGGATCTGCACTGGGCAGACGATTCGACCCTGCTGCTGACTGAGTACCTGGCACCGCTGCTGCCCGAGATGCCCGTACGGATCATCGGCACGTACCGAGACGACGAGGTCGACATTTCGCATCCACTCTCACGCGTGATCAATCAGCTCGGCCGTCGGCGGCTTCTCGACCGGATCAGCCTGCGCCGATTGTCCTTCGGGGGCGTCCGAGCCATGGTTGAGGCACTGGCCGGGCAGCCGCCTCCAGAGGAGCTGGTCCGGGTCATCGACAGCGAGACGGAGGGTAACCCGTTCTTCGTCGAAGAGCTGTACCTGCATCTGGCCGAGTCCGGAGTCCTGCTCGATGAGCGCGGGCGGGTACGAGCGGATCTTAAGGTCACTGAGGCGTCGGTACCGGAAAGCATCCGGCTGGTCGTCGGGGAGCGGCTATCGCGGCTGTCCGGCCGCACCCGAGAGGCGCTGGTCGCGGCGGCGGTGTCCGGCCGGATCTTCGCCCTTGAGTTCGTCGGTGAGGTGGCCGGTATGGACACAGACGCCCTCGTCGACGCCTTCGAGGAGGCCGAAGGAGCACGGCTCATCGCGACGGTCCAGGGCGATGGAAATCTCGCGTTTAGTCACGAGTTGATCCGGCAGAGCTTGCTGGCTGATCTGTCCACGCTCAAACGCGAGCGGTTACACCTTCAAGCGGCCAACGCGATCGAGCGGCGCTATGCCGACGACCTTGAAGAGCATGCCGCAGACCTCACACACCACCTATTCCGAGCGGGCCGATTGGCCGATCGGCCCCGGCTGGTGCGCTACCTAACGATCGCTGGGGAGCGGGCGGTCGATGCGGCTGCCTTCGAGGACGCTGCCGCCCACTTCGAGCAAGCGTTGTCACTGCTCGAACGCGGCAATCGAGATACTCGCGCCGAGCTGCTGGAGCGGCTTGCTAGGGCGTTGCGTAGCGTAGGCCGGTGGGACGACGCCCTGAGCACGATGAACGAGGCACTGGATCTGTATCAGGCGCTGGGGCGAACCGATGCACTTGGCCGGCTGTCCTGGGCGATGGTGTCTCAGCTGACCTGGACTGCTCGAGTTGCGGAAGCCGTCCAGGTAGGGCAGCGCGCGCTCGCTGCCCTGGCTGACATCGCCAGCGCCGACCGGGCTAGGTTGCTCAGTGCGATGGGCTGGGCGGTCAGCCTCGGCGGTGACCACGACAAGGCGAAACAGATGTTCGACCAGGCCCGCGCGCTCTCCGATCGAGTTGGCGACGAACGCGCGCTCGCTGATGTGTTGCACATGCAGACCCGCCACCACTTCGGATACGCCGAGTTCCCCGACGGCGTTTCTGCTGGTCTGCGGGCGGCGGAGGTGTTCGACCGTGAAGGCGCATTGTGGGATCTGTGCAGTGTCCAAGCCTTTGTCATCTACCAAGACGGAGCGCTGGGCAGCCACGAGCAGGCGACAAAGCTCGCCGACAAGACTATGGCCATTGCGGAGCGGCTCGGCCACCTTGGGGCGATCTTCCTGCTGCTTCTCTACCGTGCCCGCGAGGCAGCGACGCTCGCCGACCTGGAGTCACTCGAGGTTCTCGGGCCACGGATGGTCGACATTTGCCAGCGGGGCAGCCTGCCTTGGCTCTACGTGGGCCATCTCTGCCTCGGCCTGGTCGCCCACTGGCGCGGCGACGCCGAGCGGGCCGAAGCGGAGCTTCGCCGCGCCGTCGAGTTAGAGCCCCCCGGCTCGTTCTCCGGCAGCAGTACCTCCATCCTGTTACATCATCTTGCGCATTGCGGTCATGCCGAGGAAGTGTTGGCGATCTACCAGTCGGAACGGCCCAAGTTGCCATCTCCCGACCGGGTAAACAGCCTTGGCGCGTGGGAACGCCTGTTCGGGCTTGTCGAGGCGCTGTACCTGTGCGGGTTCTCCGACGATGCTGCCGCGCTTTCCCCGCTCGTCGAGAATGCGATCGAACATGGGCCGGACTGGATCAACTTCGACGGACGCCTCGTGCGGACACGTGCAGCCGTAGCGGCTACGGCAGGTGGCAGCTGGGAGGCGGCGGAGCGCCACTTCGCAGAAGCCGAATTGCATGCGAAACGCATGAATAACCGGCTGGAACAAACCGAGCTGCGCCGTCTGCGCGCCCGGATGTTGCTCGACCGGGACGATCCCGGTGACCGCGCCCTAGCTGCAGAGCTGCTGCAAGAGGCGCTGATCGATTACCGCAAGTTCGGGATGCCCAGCTATGCGGCAGAGACGGAGCGGATGCTGCGCAGTTGAGCCATCGTTGTCCTCAACGAGAAGCCAGCGAGGCCCACCCCCGGCAAGGCCGAGGGACTGATGCTTGAGAGAGCACCTCCACCGCCGCGAAATACCGATAAGGCGCGCAACCTCGGCTGGTACTTGAATGGGTTGGATCACTCGGCGTGGGTGGTCCCTCCGGCGGGTTGGTTGGTGCTGTCCGCCCAGCGGATCCGGTAGGCATCCACCAGTTCCTGGCGTCCCTTGAGCTGCTTGAGCCCGATGGGCTCAGCCTGGTCCGTGCCTGATTGCCGCACGGTGACGGCCGTGGCGAGGATTTCACCGCCCACCGCGAGAGCCTGCAGCCGCTGCGCGATGTTCACCGCGTCGCCGATCACCGTGTAGTCCAGCCGACCTGGGCCGCCGAGGGTTCCCGCGATCACCGTCCCGGTGTTGACTCCGATCCCGATCTGGAACGCCGGCAGTCCCTGCTGCTCCGCCTCGGTGTTGAGCGTCGCCTGCTGGCGCTGCATGTCGGCCGCGCAAGCCAGGGCCCGTCGCGCGTGATCGGCCGCCTGACGGGGAGCGCCGAAGACGGCCATCACGGCGTCACCGGCGAACTTGTCCAGCACGCCACCGTTGGAGGTGACGACCTCGACCATGGCCGCCAGGTGGCGTTCGACCACCTCGGCCACCTCCCGTGCAGGGAGCCGTTCGGCTAGGGAGGAGTACCCGCGGATGTCGGAGAACAGGATGGTGGCCTCTACCTCTTCCCGCAGCGACAGTGCCGTTGGCGTGGCCTCGACCAATTCGGCGACCTCCGGTGGGAGAAAGGAAGCCAGCGCCCTGGCGA
>JBKOUS010000231.1:0-4993 GCA_046723505.1 Actinomycetota bacterium | reverse complement strand
GTGCTGCTGAGATGCTTGCCGGTCCGGGCGGTACCGCAATTCGTGGCCTGATCAGCGATGCGCTGCGGGATCCGCAGCTGGCGGACCGGCTCCGCAGCTACACCCGGGGCCGCAGCGTGGCAGCGATGAATGAGGTAGTGCGACGGGCTACCGATCGCCGCGAGCTCGGGCCGGGAACGATCACCACGCGCCAATTAGAGGCCGGTTTGTGGGTGATGCGCTTTCACTTCCTGATCAACGGCAGTCCGATATCCGAAGAGGTGATCGCCGAGATTGTCGATGAAGTGGTGCTGCCGCTGCTCCATGCAGCCAGCCGGATGTAAGACGCGCTGAGCAGCGAGGGCACTAACCACAGGGGCGTGGATGCGAGCTGCCAGCTGACGGTTGGCAGCTGGCTGATCATCACTCGTGACCGCCAGGAACCGATCAGAACTTGCGGCTGTGCGAGACAGCGGTGCGCGGATGGTGACGCTGTCCGGGCCTGAAACCATCGGAACTTGGGGAACAGCTCGAAGTGATTTGCCTGCCGATGGCAAGCCATCGAGCGCCATTCGGTCGAGCCTGGGCCGTTCATCTACAACGCCACACGACCGGCGCGGCCGGTTTCACTTAACTGATCAGGTCAATCAAGATCACGGGGTAGCTCGGCCGGCAAGATCTCTTTAGAGCGCTCAGCAAGGTCTGATTCTTCACTCGTGAAGCTGCCAACGAATGCTTGCCATGCGGCAATCTCTTGAAACGAGCTGTAAGCGAACACGATCGCCGGCGCGCACTTGGATCCCTCTTCGCCGGAGCTCGCCCGCCAGACGTTCGTCGAGCACGATCTCCTGAGGCGCGTCGCTCATTGTTGATCATTTGTCTCACCCTCCTCGTAGCGTAGAAGCACATGGATGATGATCTTGATCCAACCGGCCGAGCGAGTCCTGGGTGAATATCCCGAGCTGCTCGACTATTGGCGACAGATGGAACACCCCGATCGTGATGATCATTACGGCGTAACCTCGCCGGCGACAATGGCCTATATGACGACCGAGACCGGCGTGGTGACCATGATCATCATGGTACTCGACGCCAAACGGGTAGCTCCTGATGGCAAATAGGACGACAAGAGGAAGAAAGAACGCCACGCTGTCCAGTGCCAGCGCACCGCCCGCAAAGGCGTATCCCGTACGCCCCGCTGCGCGGCAGCTCGTAGCCCCTCCCGCGCCAACAGCAAGGCGGCGGGCGCAAGGAGCCCTGGAGCCCAGGTGAGGAAGATCGTTTCGCATCGTCCCGGAGGTCATGGCAGGAAGCGTTTTGGCGTAAGCATTTGTGGAACCAGGCGACGATGATCCGCTTTGGCATAATCCCTGAGAGCTAACCGGAGGCTGCCGGGAGTGATCGGAGTTCAGCGCACTGAACACCGCACTGAGTCAGATCGCCAAGGGCGCCAAAAGGGCCTTGACGAGGAGTGGAGCCAAGGGGGCTCACGATCACCAGGGCCGGCCGCTCGGCTACAGAAGCGACTACTTCGTGGGCGCTGATCACACCATAATTGTCAACATGCCAATGCCAGGTGTGAGGACCCCTATGTACGCCTTGGCGACAGCGTCGGCTGGCTATGCATCCTCGCCATGGCGGCGCTGGTCGGCTTTGCATGGGTTCGCCGGAGCCAATCAAGGACGTTGTAATGAGCCGGGCCACGTCATCATCTGAGCCGGTCAAGGTTTCCAGGCGGGCCTTACGGCAGGTCTGGATCTACCTGGCGATCACGTACGCGATCACGCTGGGGCTTGCGCTAGCGCTGCCGCACAGCGAGCTGGCGCCATTGCTCAGCATTTTTGCACCGGTGACGGCTGTGGCGCTCACCGTCCTGATCACCCTTCCCCGCGGGCAACGCCGGGCCGCGTGGGCAGGAGTGGGTTTCGGCTTGCCGGCCTGGCGGGCGCTCATGCTTGCGGTCGTCGTACCGGCTGTCGTGGTTGGGCTGAGTTTCGGCCTCGCAGCGGCTATCGGTGTGATCAGCGTCCCGAGGCCAGGTCCGGGTCTGGCCCGGGGCGTGCTCGAGGCGGTTGTGACGACGTTGATCTTCGCCGTCGTATTTTTGGGGGAGGAGATCGGCTGGCGCGGTTTCCTGCTCTTACGGCTCTGCGAATTGATGCCCGGGCGTAGCGCAGCTGTGCTCACTGGTGCCTGCCACGCAATATTTCACGTGCCGCTGCTGACACTCACCTCGACCTACCAGTCCGCGGGAAGCCGGTGGATCGTCGTGCCCATGGTGATGATCACAATCACCCTGGCGGGTGTCTGGTATGGCTGGCTGCGGCTGCGGTTTGGCACCATCTGGCCGGTGAGCCTGTCGCACAGCGCCTTCAACCACTTTATGGAGTCGGTGGCTGGCGTCGCGATCGTCACCTCGCCCGCCGCCATGGCCTACACCACCACCGAAACTGGGTTCGTCACGCTGATAATCGTCGCGGCCCTCGCGGTGTATCTCCTCACCCGCAGGGCACAGGACTTCAGCGCGCCGGATCTAGTTCGTCAGTAATTGATCTGCTGCCGCACTCCACCGTGTGCTGGGTGGTTGCAGCCCCCAGTCGTCTGCCGCTGCGGGTGGCCGCTGCTGGTCGGCGTCACATGCTCTTCCATGCCGCCGCCCGGAGTCGGCAAGTCCATGCTCGCTGAGGGTGTTTCGGCTCTACTTCGCGATCTGGACACGACGCCCTCGAAGCGTCTGCCGTGGATTCGCTGGCTGGCTTCACGTTGCCGACGAGCTCATTACCAGACCGCCCTATAGCGACCCGCACCACTCCGAATCGGTCGCCAGCATCGTCGGCGACGGCCAGCGGTGGCAAGGCCAGAGTCTCGTTAGGTTCTAAGTGACCGCTCCTCCATCTCGGTTTAGGCCAGCGACTGGGTCAGCAACTCGCTGGACGTTGGAGCAGGGCGCGGAATCAAGATCAATAACAGTGCCCGACCGGTGGTGCGAACACTGCCGGGGCCGAGATCTCACTGTCAGGGAGCGAGATCTCACGTGATCACACTGATCGCGGCTCCTGTTCGGGCCCTTCACCGCGTGGACGCCTGCGGTTGGGTTTCTGCCCTTGACGGTGTCGGCTTCCGGAGGGCGTACCAGCCGAGGATAGCGATCGCAATGCCGAACAAGATCTGGCCGATCGACTCCTGGAATGTCCCAGGCGTGGGCGAAAGCAAGATGGTGACCGGGATAGAAACGACTAGCAGGGCTGCAGCCCAGCGCGGATATACACGCGCTAGGAACGTTGCAATCCCGAACAGGATGACGCCGACGCCCAACAGCGGGGCCGACAAGAATATGCCAGTCGACAGATAGGAGGGGGCTTCTGTTGCCTTTCCGGACATCACGTCCGGGGCGATTTGTGCAAGCGTTGGCCATACGAACAGTTCTGACCAGTTGTTGCCAGCATTGAGCGCCGCGCCGAAGAAGGCCAGGATGAACGCTGAGAGCCCGAAGGTCCCCGCTGCGCTGGACTGGGGTGCATAGAGGCCTATGAGCGCCCAAATCAGCAGGATGCCGCTAAGCAGGCTCAGGCTGGCCGAGACAAGATAAGCGCCTGTCAGATATGCCGCGGCTTCACCCAACCGTTCGTATGGCACGACGAGCCATTGCATCAGGTGCGCGGCCACCAGCGCTGCACCGCTGCCTATCGCTGCCCATGCGCCGAGGCGAACGAACCGGGAGAACCCGTCGGAGCGAACCTTCATGAGGGCACCTTGATGGCCTGTCGCTGTGTTGTCATCATCGGCTCCCTTCTTGACTTTACCTGGCCACGTCCCGTTCAGGTCTGGCCCCGCTGGCCCTCGCCGGAGCCGAGGCGATCGGCGATGCCATACTCGCTCAAGACGGCGAGGTGCTTCTGATTCTGGTGCTAAGCATCGAGTTGTCCGCGGTCGTTGCTTTGGTCGCGATCTCGGCATGGCAACCAGAGACTCACGGCCGCCACATCCGCCGCCTGGCAGTCGTGCTCTGGGTACGACGGTCTTTGGTTTCATCCAGGTGATGACTGAGTATGCGATCGTGATCCGGTTCAGCGACGCAAATTGGGACTCCCCTCCCGGCACCGGGTACCTCACCGTCGCCACTATCACCATTAGCGCCACCCGATGCGATCAATTTCGGCATCGCGGCACTGCACATCCATCGCGAGGGCGAAGTCGAGCTGCTGTATCCGAAGCTCATCGAGCGTGTGCCCGAGCAGGCGCCCATGACAGAAGAGGTCGAGCACGAGCACCAGCTTGTTCAGAACGGCCAGCAGACCCTCGGTCTAGTCAGACCCTCGTCCAGGTACCGCAGTCTTCTGAGAGGAAAAACTCGCCCCGCTTCAGAGTGATCGAGACACGACCACCAGGGTTCACCTCGCCGTTGGCGATGAGCGAATTGAACCCGCCACTGTCGTCTTTCATCTTCTCCCAGTAACAGCCCGAGGAGTCCTCTGGAACCCGGGTCTTGTAACGGCCCGGCTTAGCGTCCACACCTATCTCGTAGGTGCCATCGTCCATGGTGCTCCCGGGCTCCGGCTCGGTGGTCTTCTTCGCCGCGGGAGCCTTGCTGGCAGTAGCTGATTCGGCCTCAGCGGTCTCGGTCGCGGTGACAGTCGCGGTGGGCGCTGGCGTCGTGGCGATGTCATTTCCTGAGCCGACAAAGATGCCGATGAGGCTGAGCGCAACCACGGCAGTGATGCCGCCGAGGCTGAACGCAACCACGGCAATGATGATCACGGTGGGCCAGCCGAACCGCTTCGGCTTCGGTGGTGCAGGTGATGTAGTCGACGCCGATGGTTGGAACGGGCCGGATGGGTAGAGCGGGAACTGCGCGGGCTGTGGGAGCGGCTGAGTGGGTGGCCCCTGGGGCATTGGCGGCTGGGACATGAACGATCCTCGGCGTAGGAAGTATCGGCAAAGGATTGCGTAGAGCTGGCTCCTCGGGTGGGAACATTCCACGCATCGTGGCTGGATCGTTACCCTCTCGACGCTC
>JBKOUS010000183.1:0-16379 GCA_046723505.1 Actinomycetota bacterium | reverse complement strand
GAATCGCCGAGCAGTCCGGACTCCCCCGAATCGCCGAGCAGTCCGGACTCTCCCGAATCGCCGAGCAGTCCGGACTCGCCGGCATCGCCCGCCACTGTGAAGGCACCTCCCGAGGCACCAGGGGCTGAGAAACCTCCAGAGTGACCGACGTCGAGATCTCAGTCAGCGTCTTCGACAGTGGCATCGCGACCTTCAGGTGGCAAGGAGCGGTCGGCCCAGACTCGCTGGTGCGTGCCATTAGCGCAGCGGCCGAGGATGCGCTGCAAAACCGCGGCTTGCGCCGCCTCGAAATCTCGGTCCCGGCTGAAGATCTGGCAGCTCGGCGGGCGGTATTGCGCGCAGGCTTTCGGTTGGAAGGCGTACGCCGTGAGGGAGTTGAGCTCCCGGACGGCTCGTACGGCGACGTCTACCTGTTCTCAAGACTCGCGTCAGACCAGGTATCTGGAAGCGAGGGTTTCTCGGGCGTGATGAATTCGGCGTTGCCGAAGAAGCGGCTGATCGCCCATGTGCTGATCCGCGACGCTCGCAATCGGGTGCTGCTGTGCGAGACACAGTTCAAGAAAGACTGGGAGCTGCCCGGCGGCATCGTGGAGCCGCTGGAACCACCTCGCCTTGGGGCCGCACGTGAGGTACGCGAGGAACTCGGCATCGATCTCAAGGTCGGCCGGTTGCTGGTAGTCGACTGGATGCCGCCCTACCTGGGCTGGGACGACGCCATCGAGATGATCTTCGACGGAGGCAAGGTGGACGAAAACGATCTTGCCTACTGGTCGCTGCAGCCCACCGAGATCAAGGCCGTCGCTTTGGTGGACCTGGAAACGGCAGGTGAGCTGATCACTCCCCTGGCGTTTCGCCGGCTGAGACTGGCACTCGGCCTGGGTCCAGATGAGATGGCCTATACCGAGGACGGCCGGACACCCTGATTAGGCCAATGGACTGTCGACATCGCCGCCAAACCGATTTCTTCCTCAGACCTTCCCGAACTCTAGACGAACATCCTGGAGAGTAACGATCAGCGCGTCATCTCCACACTCGAGGCCGGCCTCGCCGTTGGGAGCGAGCACGGTGCCGACCTGTTCCATTGTCACCGACTCCTTCGACGATCCCATGATGAGCGTCGCCGACCCGGTACTCTCGCCCACCGTGAAGGTCGCCTTGTTGCCCGCCACACGATGGTCACCGCTGATCGTGCCATCCACCACCAGGTCGGCAGTCTGACCGGCCAGGGCCAGTTTGATCGGATCTTTACCCGCGCCGCGCAGCAGGTACGACCCATTGTCAAAGGTAATGGTGACATCTCCCCCTTCACCGGTGCCATAGGTCCCTCTGGTACCGACACCGACGAACCGATTCAGCTCATAACGCCCATTGAGGCAGTTGGCGTCCGGTGTAGCCGAGGACGGCGCCGCCGGTAATGTCGGATCGCTCGTGGTCGCTGCTGCCGTCGGTTGCGAGGGCCTGTCACTGGCAGGTGGGCTACTCGAGCAGCCGGCCATCGCCAACATCAGCGCCGCGGCGACGAGCAGAAGCAACCGCCTCATCCTGATCTCCTAGGTGCCGAAAATGCCCCGCGCCAGCATATGCGGCTGAATCAGCGGGTTTCAGAAGAGTGCGGTCATCAGGTCCCGGCGCGCCTTCAGGACCCGCTCATCGGTGTTGCCAAGCGTCTCGAACAGCTCCAGTAGGCGTACCCGAGCCTGGTTCCGCTGGTCGCCGGACAATCTCTTGATCAGGCCGATCAACCGCGTGAAGGCAGCCTCCGCCTGTCCGGTGATCATCTCCACGTCGGCGGCTGCCAGTTGGCTGTCCATGTCGTCTGAGTCATCGGCGGCAGCGAGGATGGACTTCGGATCAAGCAGCGCCGCACGAGCGAACAGCCCCGCCTGTGCCTTGCCGGCTTGGGCCTCGGCGTCGTTCGGGTTGGCCTGAAGCAGCTTGTCGAACTCATCGCGTGCCGCCGCGAAATCACCACGCTGCATCGCCGCATCCGCTGCTGCAAACCTGGGATCTGCGTCAGGCTCCGGCTCGGCAGTTGTTGGCACCTCGGAACCCACAGGCTCGGCGCGTCCCACCATCCCGTTCGCTAACGATGCCGTGAGCAGTTGATCAATCGTCGACTGCACCTGATCCTTGGGCAGCACTCCTTGGAAAAGCGGAGCCAGCTGTCCGTTGATCAGTGCGATGACCGTAGGGACCGCCTGCAGCCCAAGGGCCTGGACGATCCCGGGGGCTGTATCCACGTTCAGTCGGGCCAGCAGAAACTTGCCATCGGAGGCATTTGCGATCTCGATCAAGGCGTCGGACAGCTGCTGCCCTGTCGCAACTCGTGGCGAGTAAAGCTCGACGACGACAGGGTGCTTGACGGACTTTCGAATTGTCTCGGCTTCGAAGGACTGCTCGGTGACCTCGACGACGTACGACGCGCCAGCAGTTCGCGGTCCAAGTTGCGAGGCGGGAGCCGACTGCTTTGCCTGCTGTGCAAGCTGAGAAAGATCAACGGCGCCCGGACGGTTGAAGCTTGACGAGCTCATGCAGCCCATCCTGGCAGAACCATTCTTTGTCGGAGCTGGCGGAAGGGGAAAGCGATTGCACCATCGTCGAGAGATCGATGCGTGAACATTGAGCCGTCACCGCGCCCAGAAGTAGTCGCGCGGTACCTGCGTTTGTCGGCAGAATGTGGCCCATGGCTCACCCCCGCGCCGGCCAGCCGGCTCTCCCCGAAGACCTCATCGACGTCGACGCAGTCATCAGCGCTTACTACGACCTTGTTCCCGATCCCAGCAATCCCGACCAGCAGGTGACGTTCGGGACCTCCGGACATCGAGGGTCGAGTCTCGATACCGCGTTCAACGATCCGCATATCGCCGCCACGACCCAGGCGATCGTTGAGTATCGCGCATCCCAAGGCATCACAGGCCCGCTCTATATCGGGAAGGACACCCACGCGCTCTCCAAGCCTGCGTGGACGACCGCGATCGAGGTGTTGCTGGCCAACGGAGTCACCGTGTGCGCCGAGGATGACGAGGACTACACGCCAACGCCCGCAATCTCCCGCGCGATCGTGGTGCATAACGCGACAGCGACCGCAAGCAACACTGCCGACGGCATCGTGGTGACCCCCTCGCACAATCCGCCGCGCGATGGCGGATTCAAGTACAACCCCCCACATGGTGGCCCGGCAGACACCGACGCGACGAGCGCTATCGCGGCGCGCGCCAACGCCTTACTCGCTGATGGCTCGGCAATCCGCAGAAGGCCGTACGCCGATGTGGCTTCGGAGATCACTCGCTTCGACTACCTCGGGGCCTACTGTGAGGACCTGGTCAACGCACTGAACCTGAAGGCTGTACGGGACGCCGGGGTACACATCGGCGCCGACCCGATGGGCGGAGCGAGCGTGCAGTACTGGGGCTACATCGCCGAGAACCTCGGCATCGACTTGACAGTGGTCAATCCCAAGGTCGACCTAACCTGGTCATTCATGACCCTCGACACCGATGGCAAGATCAGAATGGACTGCTCCTCCCCCAACGCCATGGCAAGCCTGATCGGCAACAAGGAGGCGTACGACATCGCCACGGGCAACGACGCGGATGCCGACCGGCATGGCATCGTCACTCCAGACGCCGGGCTGATGAACCCGAACGCCTACCTGGCAGTCGCCATTCAGTACCTGTACGCGAACCGCCCCGGCTGGCGACCGGACGCAGGCATCGGCAAGACGTTGGTCTCCTCATCCATGATCGACAGGGTCGCCGCCAGCCTGGGCCGGACATTGGTCGAAGTGCCTGTTGGGTTCAAGTGGTTCGTGCCGGGGCTGCGCACCGGCGAGATCGGCTTCGGCGGCGAGGAGTCTGCCGGCGCATCATTTCTCGCACTTGACGGCAGCACCTGGACTACGGACAAGGACGGCATCTTGCTCGCGCTGTTGGCCAGCGAGATCAAGGCCGTCACAGGTCAATCTCCCAGCGAGCTCTACGCTGAGCTGACCGCCCAGCACGGTGCGCCCGCATACGCCCGCATTGATGCACCCGCCAACCGTGACCAGAAGGCCAAGCTGGCCAAGCTCGATCCGTCGGCAGTGACCGCTAGCCAGCTGGCCGGAGAACCAATCACCGCGATCTTGACCAAGGCGCCCGGCAACGACGCTGCCATCGGCGGACTCAAGGTTGCGACCGAGTCGGCCTGGTTCGCTGCCCGGCCCTCGGGCACCGAAGACGTCTACAAGATCTACGCCGAGTCGTTCAAAGGACCCGAGCATCTCGCCGAGGTCCAAGACGCGGCCCGGGCAGTCGTCTCGGCCGCTCTCGGGAGCTAATTCAGGGCCTGCTAAACACAGGCGAGCGGAGCGAGCAGTCCAACACCGCGTTTCGCGCGCCGCCGTGGTGAGGAGCGAGCGAGCGGACACGTCTTTCCGTCCGCGAGCGACGACGAACAAGGCGGCTGCCAGGCGCGAAACGCAAGCGAGCGGAGCGAGCAGTCCAACACTGCGCGATGCGTACATGCTTTTCGTTCGCGAAGAGTGACGACGGCGGCGGATTCTCGATGTTCGCACCGCCGATCTGCAGCCGGAGATGGCGGAACAACGCTTCTCCGTTCCGTCAGCTCCCACGAGGACGGCGGCACCCCAGCGAACATCGCAGCGAGCGGCAGCGAGCAATCAAACACAGCGCGCGATGGGCGAGCAGCATGCCCAAAGAACGCGCCTAGCCTTGATGGGTGCACGCCGACGAGCTGGCGGACCTGCTCCGCTGGTGTGCGGCGCTGAGCACCGATCCAGCCGACCTGGCCGGAGTTGTGCTGGTCGCCGCGGGCCAGCGCTTGTCGGCGCTGGTCGAATCGCCGGCCGACTTGCGCGAGCTCACCGTGCGTACGTTCTTGAAGACCTCGCAAGCACCAGAGCTGGCTATCCGCGAGGGCATCGAGCGCATGCCCGAAGAGCTCCGTACCGTCCTCGCCGCATACGACCGGCTGCCGAAACTCCAACGCGCAGTGCTGATGCTGAGTTATCTCGAAGGCGTCACCACCACAGAGATCGCTGGCATCGTCGACCGGACCGCTGCGCGGGTACGCCTGGAACTCGATCACGGACTCGCCGCCGTCGGCGGGGATCCTTACTCGGTGCGGGCCGCTGTAGACATTACTGCCTGGCATCTCCCGGCTTTCGCCGAAGTCACCAGGGCCTTCCAGCGGCACGCCAAGACGCGTGCCCGCCAACGACGCCGAATCGGGATAGCCGGAGTCGCTGTTGGAACAGTCGCGGCGGTGCTGCTATCGGTCAGCGCTGTGCATCGGCCCGACGTAGAACCGCGACAACCAGGTGTCTGGGCGTTCTCTCATACGGTTCGACCTCTCCCTGGCTGGTCGATACGGAGCCGGACTATCGAGCATCAATGGGAGACAACCACACTGAGTGCCGACTCACCTGAGAACGGCAGGTGCTCAGTCGCAGTCGGATCCCCGGGTGCCACCTGGGTACGACGGCTGCCCCGTCAGCCGACAAAGGTTCGGGTTGGCACCCGCAGCGCCTTCTACGCCGACCGCATCTGGCGTAGAGGCGGCGGAGCGATGTTGTGGTGGGAGTACGCAGACGCCGCCTTGGTGATCATCGAATGTGGCAACCTCGCCGCTCCGCGCGAAGTACTCACGAAGCTGGCCAGCCGTGTGGTGCTGAGTGGCGAGCCGGTCTTGCTGCCCTATCGCGTGCGATCTGCCCCCAGCAGGTATCAGGTCTCGTCGATCACCAAGGGCCTGGTGAGCAACTCGACCGTGGCGTACCTGACTCGGAATGACTATCCCGAGGGCTTACTGCAGATCAGCATTCGCTATCCCGCGAGCTTGCCCATGTACGGAGTGAACTACTCCTCCTTGATAGCGCGTTACGCCTACGGCAGGCATGCCGCGGCCTGCCGGCCCTTCGGCGACAGCCATATCTGCGTACGCGCCGAGCTGCCGACTCGTGATTCCATCAACATCGCAGAACAGCCCGGTGTGCTGGCGGTTCTTGATCGGATCGCCTCCAACCTCCAGCTTGCCCCAAGCGCCACCGATCTAGCTGTCTGGTTCGACGCCCGGGAAGCCCTGCCTTCCTGAGCCCCTTTTGGGCGTTCGCGCATCGCGCGTGGAGTCCGCCGCCGTCGTCGTCGCTCGCAGCGGAAACGCCTCTGCTCCAACTTCCTCCGTGCGGCGGCGCGCGATTTCCGACGCTCACGCCCGAGGAACCTGGTTCAGCGTCGCCGGCCGAAGGCGATAACAGCGACCAGGCCAATGATGAAGATGACACCGAGAACCGTGCCCTCCACGCCATGCCCGGTCGCGATCAGATAGACGCATGCTGCCAGGAACGCAAGGGTGATCACCACGCCGTAGTTGAGACCGAGTGCGTTCAGCCGAACTTCGCGTTGATCCAGCGCGGCGATGCGATCCAGCTCTTTCTCGATCACGGCGCGGGTCTCGGCATCGGCCTCGGCGTAAACCTGCAGCGGATCCTGATAACGGTCGTATCGAGAGGGCCGCTCGCTCATGGTTCCTCACTTCGCGGTTGATCGAAGATGTCAACGACCGGTTCGCTGACTTCCTCTGGCGACTCGGCCGGCCCGCTGACCAAGTCCACCATCTGCTGCACCGCCTGGCCGACCCGCTGCGGTGCCACCGATGGGTCGACCGCATCTATCCGCGCGATGGCATATCCCAGCCGTTCTCCAACGCTGTGATGGATCCGCTGATACCTGAGCGGCGCATAGAGATAACTAAACCCCTTGAGAAGCGAGCCCGCTGGTGAGCCGGAGCGAATCTTGAAGCCAGGCATCGTCAAGCGTCGCGGTGTGGAACCGGGCAAGCGGCGCCAGCGGCCAGACGGGATGATGAAGACCAGCAACAACGTGAGGATCACCAGTGCGCTTCCAATTCCAATGAGCAGCCAGGCCCCGGTCCTCACGTGCACCTCCTCTGGCCAACCCTAGCCAGCGCGCAGCAGGCACCCACTCACCGACGCGCATTTCTCGCGTCAGAAGCGCGCTGCCTCGACGTACTCGCCCCACTCGGCACGAAGTGCGTTGCAGATCTCACCGAGCGTCGCCTCAGCCCGCGCCGCCGCCAGCATGGGTTCGATCATGTTGCCATCGGTGCGGGCCACCTTGATCATCTCGGATAATGCGTCGTCAACCCCCGCGCTGTCCCGCGCAACCCGCCGAGCACGCAGAGTCTCGCACTGCTGGACTTCGACCTCGTGGCTGACTCGCAGGATCTCCAGGGGTCTGGTCACAGTGGCGGTGTGCACATTGACACCGACGATCTTCTTATCGCCCTTCTCGAGCTGAGTCTGATAACGGAATGCGGAGTCGGCGATCTGCCCGGTGAACCAGCCCTCCTCAATGCCAAGCAATAGTCCTGAAGTGATCGGACCTATCTTGTGCTCCCGCCTCGAGCCGCCGCCGAGCTCCTCTATCCGGTCAAGGAGGGTCACCACCTCGGCTTCGATCTTGTCGGTGAGTGCCTCGACGTACCAGGAGCCACCCAGCGGATCGGCGACATTGATCACCCCTGTCTCCTCGGCCAGCACCTGTTGGGTGCGCAGTGCGACCTCTGCAGACTCCTCGGTTGGCAGGGCCAGCGTCTCATCCATGGCATTCGTATGTAGTGAATTGGTCCCGCCTAGTACGGCGGCCAGCGCCTCGATTGCCGTTCGTACGACGTTGTTGTACGGCTGCTGCGCGGTCAGCGAAACGCCTGCGGTCTGGGTGTGGAATCGCAGCGACTGCGCCTTGGAGGTCTTCGCGCCGTACCGATCACGCATCCAGTGCGCCCAGATCCGGCGTGCCGCCCGGAACTTCGCAATCTCTTCGAAGAAATCGATGTGGGCATCGAAGAAGAAGCTCAGGCCTGGGGCGAAGCGGTCGATGTCCAACCCTCGCGAGAGGCCCAGTTCGACGTAACCGAAGCCATCCGCGAGAGTGAAGGCGAGTTCTTGAGCAGCGGTCGATCCCGCTTCTCGGATGTGATAGCCGGAGACGCTGAGCGGCTTGTATGCCGGGATCTCTTGGCTGCAGTACTGCATCATGTCCCCGATCAGGCGAAGGTGCGGGATCGGCGGGAAGAGCCACTCTTTCTGAGCGATGTACTCCTTGAAGATGTCGGTCTGTAAGGTGCCATTGAGCGTCGCGATGTCGACGCCCTGCCGCTCCGCCGCCACCAGATACATGCAGAAGATCGGTACGGCCGGGCCTGAGATCGTCATCGAAGTGGTGACGTTAGCAAGATCAATTCCGGAGAACAGCAAATCCATGTCGGCCGCGGAGTCGATCGCAACACCGCAATGACCGACCTCCCCCAGGCTGCGGCTGTCATCGGAATCCCGGCCCATCAACGTGGGCATATCGAACGCGACACTGAGCCCACCGCCACCGGCGGCCAAGAGCATCTTGTAGCGCTCGTTGGTTTGCTGGGCGTTGCCGAAGCCCGCGAACTGCCGGATGGTCCAGGGACGCCCCCGATAGCCACTCGGGTACAGACCGCGGGTGAAAGGGAACTCCCCAGGCCACCCGATCCGCTCCGTGCGCGCATCGGCATCCTCGGCGTCAGGCCCATAGACCGGATCGACTTCGAGACCCGAGATGGTCGTGTAGTCGGCGTCGCGAACCTTGCCCTTCGCCTGAGCCTCGGCAAACGCAGCCGCCCAACGTGCCCGGCCGCTCGCCCCTTGTGCGGTCATCGGAACCTCCAGTCATTACTAGGATGCCCTAGTAATACGGCTAACCCCAGAGCCGCCGAGCAGAGCGACATCAATCGTGCGATTTTCCGACACTGGCAGCTCAGTTTCGGAGCAGCTCTCAAATTAGAAGTCGCCCGCGGCCTCACGCGGCTGGGTGAGCAACCAGGTCAACTGATCGCACTCCTCCTCGCTTAACGATGTCAGCCCGAAGCGCGCACCGACGATTGTGTCCGTCGCCTTTTCCATCACGAGCCGACCTTTAGGGGTGATCGAGGCTAGTACTGCGCGGCCGTCTTCAGGATGAGGCGTACGCCTGATCAGATCGGCTGCTTCCAGGCGCTTCACGAGCGGTGTCACTGATGTGGCGTGCACCTGAAGTCGCTCACCGATCTTGCCTAGAGGCAAGGCGCCGCGCCGCGAGAAGGACAGCAAGACCAAGACCTCGTAGCGGGCGAAGGTCAGACCAAGGGGACGAAGCAACTCATCCAGCTCGGTGAGCAGCAGCTGATGGACTCGCATCAGCGACGTGACAGCCCGCATTCGAGGCATCTCGCCCCATTGGGTTGCCCACTGCTTAGCCGCCTCCTCGATCGGATCGAACGGCAGGCGGTGGCGCTCCACTGGGCTCATGTTCCGTCGTCTTCGTCCGCTGTGATGATCGGCTGGGGCACATCACCCTCCATCACCATACGCAGAACGTCTTCACGCTTATCGATGTCCTTGACGTACGTGATCTCGCTCAACCCCTGGACCTGCGCGGCCGACTCGAAGACGAAGTGTCCGTAGTTCAGCCATCGGCCTATGACGGACTTCTTGACAGTGATGTCCAAGATCCGAAGGAGCGGCACGCTGGCGCGCGCCGTGGCCAGCACCCCGTGCACGCGGAACACCCGCTGGTTGGTGATCACGAACCGATCGCGGTATTCCTCAACGATCCGCCACAGCGCTTGTCCAGCCAGCGCACCGCCGACGATGATGAATAGCCAGTACACGGGCGCCTGGTAGGCGAAGGCGCTGACGAAGATCACAGTTCCGATGGCGAGTCGCACGGCCGGCCAGGCACTTGCAGCCCAGTGCTTTCTGACCTCCACTACTTTCTGCTCGCCCGCCGTAGACAAGATGTATCGGTCCACGTGCGGATCGAGCCAGCTCACCACGCCCATGGCTAAGGAGCTAGCGACTGGAAGAAAATAATGATCGAGCGGAACACCCTGGCAAGAGCTCCGAATATGGCGCGGACAGCGTCCGCGGCGGCCTGCGGCTGTGAAATCAAATAAAACAGCGCAAAGCCGACGACCAAGAAGACAATTATCCGCTTGACCCACTTCATGTCGGACTATTCATCCTTCCGGTCTTCCCTGCAGACTATTCGAACACGCTGCCGCATGTACAGGCAGACGCCTGCGTATTCTTCTTTCTACCCGACACATCGAAGTATTGGCAGCAGGCACGCCGCCAGCAGTCTCGGCACAGCTGCGCCAGTTCCGATCTGAGGGCTTAAGAACCGACGACCACCCGGTCCGCCGCGGCGTACGGATCGAGCTCACCACGACTCACTGCCCTGGCAAGATCCTCCAGCCCCGCCTCACCATTCAGCCGAAACTCCGCGCGCACCTTGGCGAGTGCGATGCTCTCGACCTCTCGCCGTGCCCGCGCGATGCGGCGCAAAGCGGCACGTCCGGTCTCCACTTGTGATGCTCGAAACCTGTCGATGGCCTCCAGCAAATCCCCAATTCCGCGATTCTCGTACGCGACCGTCATCACGATTGGTGGTTTCCAGTCCTGCGGGCCTCGGTCGGCCAGCGCGATCATGGTCCGCAGCTCTCGCACTAGTGCTTGAGCTCCGTCGCGATCACTTTTGTTCACCACGAAAATGTCGCCGATCTCCAAGATGCCGGCCTTGGCCGCCTGGATGCCATCTCCCATGCCAGGCGCCAGCAGGACGAGGATCGTATCCGCCATCTCGGCTACCTCGAGCTCTGACTGCCCGACTCCGACCGTCTCGACAATCACAGTGTCAAATCCCGCGGCGTCGAATGCCCGAAGAGCCTGCGGGGTCGCAACGGCAAGCCCGCCGAGATGACCCCTTGTCGCCATCGACCTGATGTACACGTCGCGATCGAGCGCGTGTTCTTGCATTCGAACCCGATCTCCTAGGAGGGCTCCACCGGAGAACGGGGAGCTCGGGTCCACCGCCAGTACGCCTACCCGCTCCCCGCGCTCTCGGAGCGCTTGGACCAGGCTGGTTACCGTCGTCGACTTGCCAACCCCAGGCGCGCCCGTCAGACCGACGATATGCGCGTGCCCGGTGTCCGGCGCAAGCTCCTTCATGATCATCGGTAACGCTGGCGAAGTATTCTCAATCCAACTGATCAAGCGGCCCAGTGCCCGCGGATTGCCCAACCGCACACCAGCAACGACATCGCGTACTTCGTCATGGTCGAGGGACAAGGGCGTCGTCCCGCTTAGCGGAAATTGCCGTTTGCAGGAACGGTGATGATCAGGGCATCACCCTGCCCACCACCACCGCAGAGCGCCGCAACGCCAGTCCCGCCACCACGTCGCTTCAGTTCCAATGCACAGGTCAGCACCAGCCGGCCGCCCGAGGCACCGATCGGATGGCCGAGAGCGACCGCACCACCATTCACGTTGACGCGTTGATCCATCTCATCGGCACTCAAGCCGAGAGCGCGAGCACTCGCAACACCGACGGCGGCGAATGCCTCGTTGATCTCGATCAAGTCCAGGTCGGAGAGGCTGATCTGCTGCTTCTTCACAGCAACGTTGATCGCGTTTGCTGGCTGAAGCTGCAGGGAGGAGTCGGGACCTGCGACGCTCGCATGCGCACCAATTTCGGCAATCGGGTTGAGCCCCAACCGTGCAGCGGCCTCCTTGCTCGCCACAACCATGGCCGCCGCGCCGTCTGAGATCGGGCTGGATGAACCAGCCGTGATTGAGCCGTCCCGCCCGAACGCGGGTGGCAGCTTGCCAAGCGACTCCGCCGTCACTCCCTCGCGGATACCTTCATCCCTGTCGATCACCACATCGTCGCCGCGACGCTGTGGGACGCGCACCGGAACAATTTCCTCCGCCATGACCCCATGAGCGGTCGCAGCGGCAGCGCGCTGGTGCGAGCGCGCCGCGAAAGCATCTTGATCTTCACGACTGACCAGCTGCTCGCCTCGATTGCAACCGTCGGTCAGTGAACCCATCGCCTGGTCGGTGAAGATATCCCAGAGGCCGTCATAGGCCATGTGGTCGATCATCGTCACGTCGCCATACTTGAAACCAGACCGCGAGCGCGGCAAGAGGTGCGGAGCTTGGGTCATCGACTCCATGCCACCAGCGACGACCACATCGCACTCACCTGCTCGGATCAGTTGATCAGCCAGGGCCACCGCATTCAGGCCTGACAGACACACCTTGTTGATCGTCACTGCTGGGACCGACATGGCGATCCCGCCCTTCACCGCCGCCTGTCGAGCCGTGATCTGACCGGTGCCGGCCTGGAGCACTTGACCCAACACGACGTAGTCGACGTGTTCCGGGGCAACCCCCGAGCGCTCAAGGGCCGCTGCGATGGCGTACCCACCAAGGTCGGTGGCGGATAGGTCCTTGAAGCCACCAAGCAGTTTGCCGATCGGCGTACGCGCCCCGCCGACGATTACTGAGCCCATATCCACCTCCACGCTCGCAGGCTGCGCACTGACTATCACGTCCGATGCTCTGTCCAACACCAGTCTGGCACCCTAATGTCCATGACCAGAATGCCCTCCGATCTCGGGGGTGTGCTGCCCGATCTGCTCGGTCTTGATCATGTCGGTGTCGCTGTCGCCGATCTGGAGGCGGCGATTACCTTCTATCGCGACCTGCTGGGTTTCCAGGTGGTGCATCGCGAGGACAACCCGGACCAACAGGTGTCCGAGGTGATGCTGACCAGCGGACATGGCGTACCGGGGACTAATCAGCTTCAGCTCTTGCTGCCGTTTGCCGAAAACTCCGGGCTCCAGCGCTTTCTCGTGAGACGCGGTGGAGGCGGTCTGCACCACGTGGCCTACGCTGTTTCAGATGTGCGGTCCGCATCCAGAACGCTGCGTCAATGCGGTGTGCGGGTGCTTTATGATGCACCAAGAGCCGGTACCCGCGGCTCGCAGATCAACTTTGTCCACCCCAGGGACACTGGCGGCGTTCTGCTCGAGTTGGTCGAGCACGCCGCGGGCGGATCCGCACAGTGGGTGAGCGAATTGGGCTGAGCGAATGGCCGTCGCTCACGCGGGCACAGACTCGGCGTCCATACCTATTCTCGGAGAGGGTTTCTTGCGGTGAACGCTTCAGACAATACGGGGCTTGGCCTGTTCGACGACACAGCAAGCGCGGTCGGAAACTTTCCCACCGCTTTACGCGGCTATGACCGAACGGCGGTTGACGACTACGTCCGCACACTTGAGGAAAGTGTCGTCAAGTCCCGTAGACACGCCACGCAGCTCGAGCAGCAGGTGACCATACTCCAAGACGAAGTCGCCTCGGCCGGCGACAGCGTCGACTCCAAAGAGGTCGACTACGCCAACCTCGGCGGGCGGGCCAACGACATTCTCCGGCTGGCCCAAGAGCAGGCGCGTGAGCTGGTACAGAACGCCACAGTCGAGGCCGAGAAGGTCAAGGAACAGGCGCGGCGTGAGGCTGACGGGTTGCGCAGCTCCGCTGCCCGAGAGGGCGACGCCATTAAGAGTGGCGGGGCTGCCCAGATTGATCAGCTACGCACCAAGCTGCGCGATGAGGTCCAGACCCAAGTGGACAAGGCCAAAGCCGAAGCGGACGCCCTGATTGCGGCTGCCCGACGGCAGGCCGACTCGGTCCGCCGGGAGGCCGACAATGAGGCACAGGCCACGCGCCAAAATGCCTACCTCGACACCGAGAACCTGCGCCGCACTGTTGAGCGCGAGGCCGCAGAAGCCCGGGCCAAGCTGGCAGCTGACCGGGAGCAGGCGATCGCGGAACTCAAGTCGGCGCACGATGAGGCACAGCAGAAGACGGCTGCGTTGCTTGCCGAGGCGACCAAGTATCACAAGGAATCGGGGGAGCGCCTGGAGGCTGACCTCGCCGAAGCTGCACGCATTCGCGCCGAGGCTCTGGCCGAAGCCGAACAGAGCAAGGCAGCGGCCGTTCAGGAGGCTGAGGCTCGGATAGCGACAGCGAAGAAGCAGGCTGCGGCCATCAATGAGCGGACCCAACAGGAGTTCGCATGGCGGAAGCAGCAGCTCCGTCGCGAGACCGAGTTGCTGCACCAGCGCAAGCAGGCGGTGTTGAGCCAGCTCGCCAGCCTGTCGGCCCTCGCCGAGCAAACGGCAAGCGCCTTCCCCGACCTGGATGATCCCAGGGACTTGGAGGGCGAGGTCGGAGATCGCACAGTAATGCGACCTGACATGTTGCCGCCTGCGGGTCCAGACGAGGATAACCCCGCCGGGAGCAACGCACGCCAGAGCAAGAACGGTGGCAAGGGCGGCAAGTCGTCCGAGGAAGCCGACGAAATTGAGATCGACGGTGACGCCACGGTGCTCGTCACCCCGTCGGACCTGTCCGGCGAACGCGCCAAGTCAAAATAACTCAAATCCCTCGGCGGCCCGCAGCGTTGATCATCACTGCCTCGCCGCTGGCCCTAGGCTTCCGGTGCCGTTACCCTGAGATGACTCGGGGTAACGGCACTTTAGTGTGTAAGGAGCCGGCGTGAACACAGCCCCAAGAGGTGACTCGCATCCAGAGGACGGCCGCTTTCCCCTGTCGCGCAAAGGATATGAACGCGAGGCCGTTGATCATTTTGTGCGAGCGACGCAGGCACAGATCGCTCAGTTGCTGCAGCAATATGACTCCTTGGTCACTTACAACCATGAGCTTCGGCAGGCACTTGACGACGCCTATGCGCGGGCGAATCACGCCGACTTCTCCGCACTCGGCGGTCGGGTTCAGGAGATGCTCCGAATCGCCGAGGAGCAGGCATCCGACATCACCCAAGCCGCCATTCAGGAGGCCGATCGGCTGAGCGCCCAGAGACAGGCCGAAATCGACGAGCTACGGCAGAGTGCGTACGCCGAGATGGCAGAGATGCGAGACGCCCAGCGGGCCGAGCTGGATGCACTGCGAGATCAGATTGAGCGCGATGCGGTGCAACTCAGAGAGCGCGCTACAGCCGAGGCTGCGCACTTGCTGGCCTCAGCGCGACTTCAGGCCGAGGCCGTTCGCACTGAGGCAGAGGAAACCGCCACTGGTATGCGCAAGGCCGCCAGTTTTGAGTCGCAGGAACTACTCGCGGCCGCCGAACGTGACATTGCGGCTTTGCGGCAGGAGGCGGCAGACCAGCGCGAGCATGTGATGGCTGAGCTGAAGGAAGCGCAGGAATCGGCGAACCGGGCCATCCAGGACATGCTGGGGAAGGCGACGGCGCTGCAAAGGTCCGCTGGCGAGCATCTAACTTCGGAGACCGAGCACGCAGTCAAGCTGCGCAACGAAGGCCTGGCGGAGGCAGAACGGATCAAGGTGGAGGCCAGTGGTGAGGCTGAGAAGATCATCGATCGAGCGCGACACCAGGCCGCGATCATCGACGAGAGAGCACGTCAGGAACTGGCGCTACGACGCCGCCAGATGAGGGATGAGCAGGAACTGCTGACTCGGCGCAAGCACGCCATGCTCAACCAGCTCGCTTCGGTGAGTGCGCTGGCAGTGGAGACCGCGGAGAACTTGCCTGACGTGCCGGAGGTGTATGACACGGCGTTCTCGGAGGGCGATGCCAACCCTGGCCACGCCAGCCCTGCTGCCGAGATAGAGAGCGATCCCACCATCGGCAATCCCATGAGCGAGGCTGACGAGCAAATCGAGGATGGCAAGGCCGACGAGGCGGTAGCGCAGCACGTGGCTGGCGAAGAAGCTCAGCACGACGGGGTCGACGACCGGAGCGGCGAATCTAGGGAAGAGGTACCTGACAACGAGACGCCGGCTGACAAGCCAACGTTCGCTCAGGCGTCCCAGCCGTGAGATGCGCCTGGACTAGCTAGAACAGTCGATCGTCAACACGGTCCAGTCCCCGTAAGAGGTCATAGTCAACTGTCACGCAGCTGATTCCGCGGTCGTTGGCGAGCACCCTGGCCTGCGGCTTGATCAGCTGCGCCGCTAGGATGCCGTGCACCGTGCCGAGCAGGGTGTCGCGGCGCATCAGATCCAGGTATCGGCTCAACTGTTCGACGCCATCTAAGAATCATTACCAGGCGCTACGATGGCTCTGTGCGCGCCGCCATCTACGCCAGGCTGAGCAAAGACCGGTCTGGCCTGAGTGTCAACGTAGGCATCCAGGAGGCCGAAGCCAGGGAATACGCGGCCGAGCACGGCCATGAAGTTGTAGCTGTCCATTCGGACAACGACCTGAGCGCCAGCCGCTACTCCAGCAAGCCCCGGCCGGGCTATGAAGCGCTATGGCGCGCGATCGAAGGCGGAAGCGTTGAAGCCGTGATCGTGACCGAGATGACGCGTCTTTACCGCAGGCTCGAAGAACTGCTCGACTTAATTCACCTGGCTGAACGGACCAATCTCAAAAGCATCGAGACAACCGACGGCGTCGGCTATCGGCTTAACACTGGCGAAGGAATCCATGCGGCAGTCGCCGCGATCAACAACGCCGTGT
>JBKOUS010000120.1:0-8201 GCA_046723505.1 Actinomycetota bacterium | reverse complement strand
CTGGTGCCCTTGTTGCCGCCAGTTGCCGGTTCGGCCAACCCGCTAGTGACACCGACGGCGTCCACGAGCTGGCGATGGTCGGTGAAGCCCCGGCACCGGTAGCGCGCCGCCGCCGCTTCGAGTGTGGCCGGGTCGCTGTCGCACACCGCCACGAGCTCGGCGTAGGCGATCGCATCGATCGCTTCGCAGTGGACGATCGAGACATCTCCGCAACCGACCACTGCCACCCGTTGCACGTCGTCTCCTACTTCACATCAGCGCTGACTCAGGAAATCCATTCCTCGCCGGTCAGCTGTTCATAGATCTCCACGTAGCGAGCCCGGGTCTCCGCCACCACCTCCGGCGGAATCGGCGGCCCTGGATACGTGCGGTGCCAATCACCCAGTGAGGACGACCAGTCCCTCAGATATTGCTTGTCGTACGACCACTGCGGCCTGCCAGGCTGGTACTCCGAGACCTTCCAAAACCGGGACGAATCAGGCGTCAGCACCTCATCGGCCAAGATCAATCTTCCCGAGGCAGCCCGTCCGAACTCGAACTTGGTGTCGGCGATGATCACTCCGCGCTCCTGAGCAATCTCGGCGCCCCGGGAATACACCGCCAGCGTGAGTCGCTTGAGATCCTCCGCAGTCGCTTGGCCGACCAGGTCCCTAACTTCATCCAAGGTCATGAATTCGTCATGCTGTCCGCCCTCGGCCTTGGTGGTCGGGGTGAAGATCGGTTCCGGCAGCCGGTCCGCCTCAGCGAGACCCGGAGGCACTCGGATACCCGATATAGACCCAGCGGTGCGATAGCTCTCCAGGCCGAGTCCGGCCAGGTAACCGCGCGCGATGCATTCCACCGGAACCATGTCGAGCCGCCGACAGCGAATGGCACGACCTTTCCACTCTGGTGGGACATCCTCGCTCAATACATGACTCGGTACCAGATCGGCTACTTGACCGAACCACCACAAGGACAACTGCGTCAGGATCGCGCCCTTGTCCGGAATGGGCGTTGGCAACACCACGTCGTATACCGACACCCGATCCGAGGCGACCAAGATCAGGTCGTCTCCGTCGGCGTACACGTCGCGGACCTTGCCCTGACGAATCAGCTCCACACGGAGGGTTCTAGCACACCGCCCGGGCGGCGCTCCCAAGCAGCCCAGAAACAGCGAAAAAGGACCCGAACGTCCCAACTCTGTTCGAGCCTGAGACGTTCGGGTCCTCTGTGCGATGCCGGTTAACGCATCGTGTCCCCGTCGTCGAACTTTGTGGCAGCGCTGGCAGAACGCAGGGCGTCGGCAACATCATCGCCGGTGTCCTTAACATCCTCGCCAGCCTGCTTGACATCCGCCTCGGCTTCCTGCATGCGCCCTTCGGCCTCGAGGTCCGGGTTGTCAGTTGCGTCGCCCATCGCCGCCTTTGCCTTGCCGGCGAGTTCCTCGGCTTTGTCCTTCGCCTTGTCTCCTAAACCCATAAGAACCTCCCTGTTCTTATCGCGCCAACATCTCGCCCGGCACGATCGCCCCGGGTCACTCCGTCCCTTACCCATCTCGGGGAACATGAACACTGCGGTGTCGATCGATCTCGACCGCCAAGTTTCGTCACGTCACATTTCCGAACTAATCACAGTGACCGGGACCCTTTGGATGGTGTTGTTGGCGAAGCCACCACGACTCCAACGTTGCCCCAGCGGCTGAGTCCGGCCGCTGGCATCCGTCGCCCGGCAGGACAGCACGTAGCTGCCCATCTCGGACTCCCAGGTCCATGTCCAGCGTGCCCAGCCGTGGGCGGTCTGCGGCCTATCAAGATCAGCAAGTTGCCAGGTGTCCCCTCCATCAATACTGACCTCGACCATGCTGACCGGCGCCCAGCCAGACCAGGCCCGACCTTCAATCGTCACCGCACCAGACTTCACGACCCGCCTGCGCGACATGAAGTCGGGGAATCCCGGCGGCATGAGCAAGGCTCGCGGCTCGATCCGGGTCAGCGGAATACCAGGGTCATCAGCCGTGTCGCGCAATCGGTATGCACGCATCTGGAACCCATCGAACTTCTCGCGTACGACCGTGATCTTGCGCAGCCACTTCACGTGCGCCATGCCATACCAGCCGGGAACGATCAGCCTGAGAGGGGCTCCATGCTGCGGCGGAAGCGCGGCGCCGTTCATTTCGTACGCCAGCATGACCTCCTCGCCCATCGCTTCGGCAAGTGGCAGCGCCCGTTGGTAATCCTGCTCGAAGCCTCGCTCGATGCCATGGTCAGCGGCTGTGAAGACGACATCCACTGCGCCGTCCGCAATTCCGGCTTCCCGCAGCAAGCTCGACAAGGACGTCCCGCTCCATTGGGCGGTGCCGACGGCTTCGGTCAGCCAAGGTTGGCTGACCGGGCGCGGCAGCAGCTGCGCACGACCATTTCCCGCGCATTCAAGGGTCACGATGGCTGAAATCCGGGGACGGCTCCGGATGGCGTCAAGATCCAGTGACAACGGCGTATTGACAAAGCCGTCCACGACCAGCTCAAAGCTGGTCGGATCGATGGCTGGAATGTCGTAGTGGGTCAGTAGGTAATGCAGGCCCGGCGGGGTAAGGTCCCAGCGCAAGGACTCCAGCGGCATCCCGTGGTTGCGGGCGGCCAGCTGCAGCTCCTCGGGAGAGACGCCTTCCTCGGGACTTGCAACTCGGGCGGGCGAACTGATGCTCTCGGGATCAATCGTCACCGTGGATCCTTTCGACCCGCTGCGAGCGTCGGATTACGCGAGCAGGGCACAAAACTATCCGCACTCACACTGTAACTCCGCGGCTCCTATTGGAGCGCCGCCTAACCCCCGCTCAGCAACGCTCGGCCCGCACGCCAGAAGGCCACCAGATCGGGAGCCGATGCGAACTCGCTGGCGTCCCGCAGCGCGCCGAACGGCGCATTCCAGAAGGCGTTGGCACCATGATCGCGGGCGCTCACGTACGCGTACGGATCCGAGTAGAAGTCGTCTCCTGGCGACGACCCATACGAGCGATCATCCAGCAAGATCGCCACGTCGAAATGCTCGGGCCACAAGATCGGTTGTTGATCGGGATCGAGCATCCGCAGCGCGGCATCGCTGAGCGCGTACCAGTCAAGTATGAGCTGGGTCGCCGCCGGTTCAAGATCAACAACGTCATGAGGCTGCGCCCCACTGCCATCCGGATAGCCAATCGCTGGCGCCCCAAACTCGACCCCGAGCCGATCAGCAAGATCGCCCAGCGAGCCGGCCGCCGGCACTCGCCGCTCCCCAGCCACCAGTTCCAACCCCTCCAGCCGAAGCTCTGGTCCAGCAGTGGTCCCGAACCCACCTGGGGTCACCTGCAGCGCAATTTCGCCGGTCGCCCGATACTCGGGTCCGGCAAATAGACACTCGGCAAGCCCATGCAGCTGACGTCGGGTCGCGACCAACGTCGCGCTGGTCGGTCTTGAATCGGCGTGATCCATTTCGACTCCTTCAGGCAAGTGCTGGCAGCGTGCTTCGATTCCGCAAAGCACATTGAGCGTTGCCAGCAGTTTCCCCGCAGGGCACGCCGGAGGATCAGTCGGGGCCAGGCTTCCCTCGTGGCTAGGGCGCTGCCGCAGCCTCCAGGTCGGCAATCACGATCTTCTTCATCTGGAACAGCGCCTGGGTGACTCGCTCAGCTTGCGCAGGACCGACCCTGGAGAGCAGTTCTTCGAGTCGCGTTGGCACAACCTGCCAGGAGACGCCAAACCTGTCCTTAAGCCAGCCACACATCGACTCCTCGCCGCCACCCTCAGTAAGCTCGGTCCAGTAACGATCTACCTCAGCCTGGTCCTCGCACGGCACCATGAATGAGATCGACTCGTTGAAGGTGAACTCCGGGCCGCCGTTAAGGGCGACGAACTTGCTCCCGTTCAACACGAAGTCGACGGTCATCGTCTGACCAGCGCGATCCCCAGTGGAGTACGGCGTCACCTTGCCAACGCTCGAGTTTGGGAAGATCCCCGTGTAGAACCTCGCCGCTTCCTCGCCCTCGGTGTCAAACCACAGACATGTGGTGAACGCGTCCATCACTTCACTCCTTCGTCGCTTGATCCTCTAACGATGCACCCTGCATCGTGCTCGCCACGTTTAGACCGCACGAAGCCTCCAAACTCATCGCACATGCTCTCAGCAATTTCTTGCCGCATTAGGTTGGGTGGGGTGAGGATCAGCTTCGAGCTCGGCGACATCACCGAACAAGACGTCGATGCCATTGTCAACGCGGCTAACCACACCCTGATGGGCGGCGGCGGGGTTGACGGGGCAATTCATCGCCGAGGCGGTCCGGAGATCCTGGCTGAGTGCATGAAGCTTCGCGAGAGTCGGTTTCCGGACGGGTTACCGACCGGCCAAGCCGTCGCTACTACCGGTGGACGCCTCAAGGCGCGCTGGGTCATCCACACCGTTGGGCCGACGTACGCCGAGTCCAAGGACAAGTCGCAGCTGCTCGCTGATTGCTTTCGCAATTCGCTGCGGATCGCCGACGAACTCGGTGCCGCAACTGTCGCGTTCCCAGCGATCTCGACCGGCGTGTATCGATGGCCGCTCGATGATGCGGCACGCATTGCCCTGGCGACTGTGCGGGCCAGCGACACGGGGGTGAATGAGGTGAGGTTCGTGCTCTTCGACCAGAACGCGTACGAGGTATTCACCGCCCAGGCATCGACCAGCGAGGGCTAGTCCCGGGAACCGCCCTATTGCCTGCATGCAGGGTGGCGTAGGACCCTGGATCTGTGCGTACGCTGCTCAACATCATCTGGTTCGTCTTCAGTGGCTTTTGGCTCTGGCTCGCCTACATGCTCGCAGGGGTCATCTGCTGTCTGTTGATCATCACCATCCCGTGGGGGATTGCCTCGTTCCGAATGGCGAGCTATGCGGTCTGGCCGTTCGGCCGGGAGCTGGTCGATAAGCCAAACTCCGGGATCTTCTCCTTCCTCGGCAATGTCATCTGGGTCATTGTCGCCGGCTGGTGGCTAGCGCTCACTCACATTGCCACCGGAATCTTGCTGTGCATCACGATCATCGGGATCCCGCTTGCGATCGCGAACTTCAAGCTGATCGAGGTCTCCCTGATGCCACTCGGTAAGCAGATCGTTCGCAAGCCTCCGCGCACTGTGCAGGTGCCGTAGAGCGCACAGTTACCGGCGGACCTTCTCAAATGCCGTAATCGCCTGATCAAGATCATCGCGGGAGTGCGAGGCGGACATCTGGGTTCTGATCCGCGCCTTGCCTCGGGGGACGACCGGGTAGGAGAACGCCCGGACATAGATTCCTTCGCCCAATAGCCGGTCTGCCATCTCGGCAGCGACGACCGCATCTCCAATCATGATCGGCACAATCGGATGATCAGATTCGGGAATCTCGAAGCCACGCGCAACCATCTCCGAGCGGAAGTACGCCGTATTCTCCCGTAGCCGTTGCAGCAGCTCGCCGGATGTCTCCAGCAGATCCAGCGTGGCGATACCTGCAGCCGCGATGGAGGGCGCTAGAGAATTGGAGAAGAGATACGGGCGGGATCGCTGCCGCAGCATCTCGACAATCTCGGCGTGAGCAGCGGTATACCCTCCACTCGCGCCTCCCATGGCCTTGCCAAGTGTTCCGGTCACAATATCGACGCGATCCTGGACACCGAACAGATCGGGCGTCCCTGCGCCGGCCGACCCCACAAAGCCCACAGCGTGCGAGTCGTCGACCATAACCAGCGCGCCATAACGCTCAGCAAGCGCCACGATGGCATCAAGAGGCGCGACGTAGCCGTCCATGGAGAACACTCCGTCAGTTGCGATCAGCCTGTGCCGCGCCGCTTGCGAATCTTGCAGTTTCGCTTCGAGGTCGGCCATGTCCCTGTTGGCGTAGCGCATCCGAGTGGCTTTGCACAGTCGTACCCCATCGATGATGCTCGCATGATTCAGCTCGTCTGAGATGACGACGTCCTCGGAACTGAGCAGCGTCTCAAAGAGACCACCGTTCGCATCGAAGCAGGAGCTGTACAAGATCGCGTCCTCAGTACCCAGGAAGTGCGCGATGCGGCGCTCCAGCTCCTTGTGAATCTCTGCGGTGCCGCAGATGAAGCGCACCGAGGCCATACCGAAGCCCCAACGATCAAGCGCCTGCTGGGCGGCGGTGATCATGGCTGGGTGATCAGCAAGGCCGAGGTAGTTATTCGCGCAGAAATTGATCAATGTCTGGTCGCCGACCGCGATCCTGGCAGACTGCGGTGTGCTGATCACCGCCTCGGCCTTGAAGAGACCCTCGGTCTTCAGCCCCGCCAGATCATCAGCGAGCTGCTCTTTGAGAGTGCCGTACATGATCCCCTCCTATCCGTCCCAGATCATGATCACCTTTCCACCATGGCCCGAGCGTGCAGCGGCAAATGCCTTCTCGTGCTCGGTGTAGTGGAAACGGTCAGTGATCACTCCCGAGATGTCCAGTCCACTCTCCAGCAGAACCGACATCTCATACCAGGTCTCAAACATCTCACGACCGTGGATGCCCTTGATCGTCAACATCTTCAGCACGATGGCAGCGACATCTACACTGATCTCGGTCGACGGCAGACCCAGTACAGCGATTCTGCCGCCATGCGTCATCTGTGTGATCATGTCGCGCAGCGCCTCCGAGCTGCCGGACATTTCAAGTCCAACATCAAACCCCTCACGCATGCCGAGCTCGCGCTGCGCCTGCCCAACGTCCTGGCGGTCGATGTTCACAGCTCGTGTTACGCCGAGCTTGCTCGCAAGGGCTAGCCGCTCGTCGCTGTGATCAGTGATCACGACATGCCGTGCGCCTGCGTGTTTGCTGACCATTGCCGCCATGATGCCGATCGGTCCGGCCCCGGTGACCAAGACGTCCTCACCGAGCATAGGAAAGGCGAGCGCGGTGTGGACCGCGTTGCCAAAGGGGTCGAAGATCGCAGCAACCTCTGGATCGATGGGTTCGCGGTGAACCCAGGCGTTGCCGGCCGGCAAAGCGAGGTACTCGGCGAAGGCCCCGGCGCGGTGGACGCCAATGACTCGGGTGTGAATACACAGATGGCGCCGCCCGGCCCGGCAGTTGCGACACCGACCGCAGACCAGATGTCCTTCGCCACTGACCAGATCGCCTACGGCAACGTCGGTGACGCCGGAACCGATCTCGACCACATCGCCCGAGAACTCATGGCCCACCGTCACGGGTGGCTGCAGAGTCTTCTGCGCCCACTCGTCCCAGGACTCGATATGCAGGTCGGTGCCGCAGATCCCTGTCGCCCTGACCTTGACCAGCACATCGCCTGCCCCGACCGCCGGCACAGGAAGATCGACCTGCTCCAGCCCTGGCCCCGGTTTTGCCTTCACGAGGGCTTTCACCAGCTACCTCCCACATCGCCACACTGCCACACTGCAGCGCGCAACAAACTGGCTGCACCTGGCGTTACTTAGCGTCACCCTGCGTCAGTTGGAACTAACGCGACATACCCGAAAAGGCCGCAGGGTGGGTGCGTCGGCGACGCATCTGAGCGTGTGTTTCGCGAAGCGCGACGAACGACTCAGCTGGCGATGTTCGTGCCACCGATCTGCAGGAGAAGACGGTGAAATCCAAGGCGACCTGCCGAGCCTTGCACCACAGTAAGTTTCAGCGGATCCGGCGAAGACGGCGGCGACCAACGAACCATCGCAGCGAGCGGAGCGAGCAATCAGACAGAGCGCCCGTGCGCGAGCGCGTGAAGGCCGTTGCGCGAGCGTCGGAGGGCGCGCTGAGGAGTGCAGGAGCGATGAGCGAAACACACACGGTTAACACAAGTCATCGACGCATCTGAGCGTGTGTTGCGCGAAACGCGACGAACGACTCAGCATCAGCGCCCGTGCGCGAGTGCAACCTCATCAGAATGAGTGAAGCTCCGGTCAAGTATGAGTTGACCGGAGCTTCTGCCACTGCGAGCCGAAGCTCGCTGCGTGGCGTAGACCAATTAAATGCCTACCTGGACCCCTTGGCAATAGGCTGCGCCGTCTTTTTTCCGTCATCGGCGTGTCATCCGGAATTAACGGCGTGTCGAAACAATTGATACCAACTAAGGGCCCGGGGGCGTGTCGTTGCGGGGTTCAAATGAGCCGACGCAGCAGACTGAGAGTGCCCTTCCAGGGCCCTGCCGGGTATGAGCCGGCAGGGCTCATTCGTTCTTGCTTCCACCGGAGGCAGACTGGAACAGTGCCGGT
>JBKOUS010000046.1:0-29634 GCA_046723505.1 Actinomycetota bacterium | reverse complement strand
GTGCACGGACGCGCGATCGCGGTATCCGGCAGTGAGGACGAGACGCTGCGGGTGTGGGATCTGGAGGCGGGCGCCCCGTTGGGCGTGCTACGAGGGCACGACAACTTCGTCAGCGCGGTCGCGGTCGGGGAGCTGCGCGGGCGGCCGATCGCGGTATCCGGCAGCTGCGATAAGACCCTGCGGGTGTGGGATCTGGAGAACGGCGGCCCGCTGGGCAGGCCACTCACAGGCCACGACGACTGGGTGAACGCGGTGGCGGTCGGGGAGCTGGGCGGGCGCCCGATCGCTGTGTCCGCAGGCAACGACCAGATGGTACGGGTGTGGGACCTGGAGGAGGCGGCACCTCGCGGTGAGCCGTTGGCAGGGCATGACGACTGGGTGACCGCGGTCGCGGTCGGGGCGATCGGTGATCGGTCGATCGCGGTGTCGGGCGGCTTGGACAAGTCGATGCGAGTGTGGGACCTGTCCGCTGGTGGGCCGCTGGGGTGGCCGCTGTGGTGCGACCACAGTGTGAAAGCAGTGGCCCTGGGGAGGTTCCACGGCCGCCCGTCTTCTGCCTCCAGTGATTCCGAGGAGACGGTCGGGGCAACTGCGTGGAGGATCGTCCCGAACTCTCGGCAAGACGAAGGGACCACGTCGGAGCCTGACGCGGAGGACGGGTCCACGATGCCCATGCCGCCGTCCGACCAGAAGATCTCGGTGAGGCTGAGCGTTCAGCCGGCGAGGGCTACCGCCGGTGATGAGATCGCGTGCCGCGTCGACATCGAGCAAATCGATGCCAAGGCCCAAGGCGGCCGCGTCGAGTTGGGCTATCGGAACACCTATCGCTCCGGCCAAGCGGGCCCCTGGCCGCCGCCGATGGTCTCGTAACGCCAGCGACTTGACTCTGATGGGGTCTCACTCCTAGACAGTGGGATCTCAGGCCCGGCCGGTGTTCCAGCACTGGTCGGGCCACTTACACGCGGGGGTAGTTGATCTTGATACGGTTGATCCACCAGACCAAGATCAGGATTTGGTACACACTGGGTACACAAGACGTTCGGAAAAGTCCAACGGCTGCCAACGCTCGACTTGACCAAATGGCCTAGTCAGCTAGCACATTCACCGGTTACCAACGCCAGCCGTTAACCCCTGATTGGCCCTCTCAAGGCGGTAGCGCGGGTTCGAATCCCATCGGGGTACCAAGCACATCAGCTTCTGATCAGCGGAAACATTGCTAGACGCGGAAACATCGAAGACTCGAACTCAGCATCCAGCGCGCCAGTAGCCGCCAGGCCGTCGATGACGAGCCGCAGCGCCGACGATTCCGGCGAGGTCGGCACGCTGGGTTATGTCGGCGGGGACCGTCACGACTTCGGTGTTCGAGAGCGAGGTGACGAGGTCGTTACTGCTCGCGGTCAGCGGCGTTGACTTCGTCGCGGTCAGGCCTCAATCTCTGGTTGCTGTGGTGCGGGATCGAGCAAGCCGATGCGCTCCAGTTGTTCGGCGAGACCGGCACCGTCTGAGGCATAAAGCCACGGCACGCTCGAGTCACCCGCGGTGGGGTGGCCGCGGAAGCTGCTGCCCGCCAGCACTGCCTCGCTGGGCGTCAGGTGGCGGATGCAAACCGCCGCCACATTGTCGGGATGCGCCGCGACGAAGTCGCCGTAGATCGACTCATCGTGCTGCCCATCGTCGCCGATCAGCAACCACTTGATCTGTGGGAACTCACCTGCCAGGCGCTCCAGGCTGCTGCGCTTGTGCTCGCGACCGCTGCGGAACCAGCGATCAGTTGTGGGACCCCAGTCGGTCAACAGCAGTGCGCCAGCCGGATACAGGTTGCGCGACAGAAAGCGAGTCAACGTCGGCGCCACGTTCCACGCTCCCGTCGACAGGTAGATCAGCGGTGATCCGGGGTAGCGGGTGGTGAGTCGCTCGTACAGGACCGGCATCCCGGGAGTCGTCGCCCGAGCATGTTCGTTGACAACGAAGGTGTGCCAGGCGGCCAGCAACGGCCGCGGCAAAGCGGTGACCATGACCGTGTCGTCAATGTCGGAGACGACGCCGAAAGTCGTTTCTGGATCGACCACGAAAACCAGGGCCGTCGCGACCGCTGAGCCTTCCGCGGTCAGACCAATCCGATGCCAGCCCGGCTCAAGATCAACATTTACCGCTACGTCGATGACGCCACTGCGGTCGGCCTGGACCTCAAGCGATCGGTCGCCGAGGCGGACGTTCACCTGCGCGTTCTCCACCGGGACGCCGATGAAGTTGCGCCAGCCGCGAGCCCCGGTAGGTACCTCATCGCGGCGCTCGGTCGGCTTCGCCAGCAGTACGCGAGCAAGGACCCGTACCCAGCTGGTCGAACCATAGCCGGTATATGGAACTACCTCAGGGATTTTGCCAGCATCACGAGCGCGTCGCGCCCTCCAGCGCTGCAGTGCCTGATCGACTCGAACTGCCCGGTGTACGAGAGGTTCCTCCACAGATGCGACCCTAGCGGCCGCAGATCGATGACCTATTCTCCGCCACTACGGCGAAGCACCTCGCTCAGGCGTTCCGCGGCCGCGATTACGGCAGGCGCATGCAGCCGGCCGGGCTGTCGGGACAAGCGTTCGATAGGCCCGGACACGCTCACCGCAGCGATGACCTTGCCGGAGGGGGAGCGTACGGGTGCCGATACCGACGCCACGCCCGGTTCCCGCTCGCCAACCGAATGCGCCCAGCCACGCCGGCGGACAGCGGCCAAGGCGACCGCCGAGTAGCGGCTGCCACGCAGCCCTCGCTGCATACGGTCCGGCTCCTCCCATGCGAGCAGCACCTGAGCCGCGGAGCCGGCGCTCATGGTCAGCTGAGTGCCAACAGGCACGCTGTCACGCAATCCCGACATTCGCTCGGCTGTGGCGACGCACACCCGGTAGTCGCCTTGCCTCCGGAACATCTGAGCCGATTCCCCGGTAATGTCGCGCAGCCGAGCCAGCACCGGTCCCGCCGTCGCCAGCAGCCGGTCCTCGCCAGCAGCTGATGCCAGCTCGCCGAGCCGGGGTCCGAGAATGAATCGGCCTTGCAGATCCCGGCTCACCAGACGATGATGCTCGAGGGCGACTGCAAGGCGATGCGCGGTTGGTCGGGCCAGCCCGGTCGCGGCCACCAAACCAGCGAGAGTAGTCGGTCCTGTCTCCAAAGCGCTGAGCACAAGGGCGGCTTTGTCGAGGACGCCGACACCGCTAGTGTTGTCCATGCCTTGATACTGCCGTCTCGGATGCTGGAAGGCAAGTGCGAAGATTAGCTTGCTATTCGGGGAAATCTTGGTGATAGACGCTTGGCAGATCATGGTGGAGATCGGGGACAAGGAGAAGAGCAATCGTCATGGGCAAGACGCTGAGCGAGAAAGTGTGGGACGACCACGTCGTACGAACCGCCAAAGGTGAGCCCGATCTGCTCTTCATCGATCTGCATCTCATCCATGAAGTAACCAGTCCACAAGCCTTCGATGGTCTGCGGCAGACCGGCCGACGCGTTCGACGTCCCGACCTGACGCTGGCGACCGAGGACCACAACACGCCGACGCTGAACATCGACCAGCCGATCGCCGACCCTGTGTCCCGTACTCAGGTCGACACTCTGCGGCGGAACGCCCACGAGTTCGGCATCCGCATCCACAGTCTTGGCGATCTTGATCAGGGCATCGTGCACATCATCGGACCGCAGCTCGGCCTGACGCAGCCGGGGCTGACCGTGGTCTGCGGCGACTCCCACACCTCTACGCATGGCGCATTTGGCGCGATCGCGTTCGGCATCGGTACCTCTGAGGTCGAGCATGTCCTGGCCACCCAGACCCTGCCGCAGCCGAGGCCCAAGACCATGGCGGTGAACGTTAACGGTGAGCTTCCGGTTGGGGTTACCGCAAAGGACATCGTGCTGGCGCTGATCGCGAAGGTGGGCACGGGCGGTGGCCAGGGCTACATCGTGGAGTACCGCGGCTCGGCCATTCAGGCGCTCAGCATGGAGGGCCGCATGACGATCTGCAATATGAGCATCGAATGGGGCGCTAAGGCTGGCATGATCGCCCCGGACGAAACCACCTTTGCTTACATCAAAGGACGCCCGCACGCACCGGAAGGCGCGGACTGGGACGCCGCCCTGGCCTACTGGAAGACGCTGCGTAGCGATCCCGACGCCGTCTTCGACGCAGAAGTTGATCTTGACGCAAGTCAGTTGACGCCCTTCGTCACCTGGGGAACCAATCCTGGCCAGGGCGTGCCACTGGATGCCGAGGTTCCCGATCCGGAGATCTTCGCCGAGGAGGCCGACCGCACGGCCGCCTCCAAGGCGCTGGAGTACATGGCGCTGAGACCTGGCCAGAAGATGCGCGACATCCGGGTGGACACCGTCTTTCTTGGTTCCTGTACCAATGGGCGCATCGAGGATCTGCGCGCCGCAGCTGGCGTTATCAGAGGACATCATGTCGCTGGCGATGTGCGGATGCTGGTGGTGCCCGGTTCCGCGCGGGTTCGGCTGCAGGCGGAGTCCGAAGGTCTTGATGTGATCTTCAAAGAAGCCGGAGCGGAATGGCGTGCGGCGGGCTGTTCGATGTGCCTGGGCATGAATCCAGATCAGCTTGCGCCTGGTGAGCGCGCTGCCTCCACCTCGAATCGCAACTTTGAGGGTCGGCAGGGCAAAGGCGGACGTACGCACCTGGTTTCGCCGCTCGTTGCAGCTGCGACCGCCGTGACGGGCAGGCTCAGCTCGCCCGCCGATCTCGCAAGGACCCGATGATCATGGATGCTTTCACCAGCCACACCGGCACCGCAATTCCACTGCGCAGGAGCAATGTCGACACCGACCAGATCATTCCAGCGGTCTACCTCAAGCGGGTGACCAAGACCGGCTTCGAGGATGGACTCTTCGCAGCCTGGCGCAACGACCCCAACTTCGTGCTCAACCTGCCGCAGTACGCCGGGGCGACGATCTTGATCGCCGGTCCCGATTTCGGGACGGGGTCGTCCCGAGAGCACGCGGTATGGGCTCTGCAGAACTACGGGTTCAAGGTGGTGATCGGGTCGCGCTTCGGAGATATCTTCCGTAGCAACTCGGGCAAGGCTGGGTTGCTGATCGCGGTCGTCGAGCAGAAGATCATTGAGGAGCTCTGGGATCTCGTCGAGGAACACCCCGCCGCACCTCTCACCATCGACCTCGTCAGCCGTCAGATCACGGCCGAAGGCTTCCACGCCCAGTTCGAGATCGACGACTACACCAGATGGCGGCTGATGGAGGGCTTGGATGACATCGGGCTCACCTTGCGGCACGTTGATCAAATCGACGAGTTCGAGATGACTCGGGCGCCGTACAAACCGAAGACCCTCCCAGCAAAGGTCGCTAGCAGCACTTAGCTGCCCACAACTGGGCTGTTTTCCCTTACAACACACCAAAATGTGCGACCAAGGTGATTGTCTGGCTGGGCGATCTTCCCTAGCGTTGGCACTGCAGGCGTACCGTACGCTGCCCAAGGTCCCAGCAGGCCCAAGGTCCCAGCAGGCTTGGTATCGCATCGAGAAGGGAAGCTGTGAACAAGGCTGAATTGATTCAGGCGCTGTCTGCCTACTATGACGGCAGCAAGAGCGAAGCAGCCAAGGCCCTCAACGCCGTGGTGGAAACCATCACCTACAAGACTGCAGCTGGGGAGAAGGTATCGATCACCGGCTTCGGCGTCTTCGAGAAGGTGCATCGCTCGGCCCGGATGGTGCGGAACCCGCGTACGGGTGAGCGCAAACGCGCGAAAGCCACGGCTGTTCCGCGTTTCCGCGCGGGCTCGGACCTGAAGGCCTACGTCTCGGGGGCCAAGAAGGTACCGAAAGCCTCCGCCAGGAAGGCGGCTCCCGCCAAAGCGGCTGCCAAGACGCCAGCAGCCTCGAAGACTGCCATGGCTGCCAAGAAGGCCACGACGACGGCTAAGAAGACTGCTGCCAGGCGCTAGTTCTCAAGCTAGAGCCAAACCGACAGCACCCGGCCATCAGCCTCCACTGCATGGAGGCGCTGGCCAAGTTGGGCGTGTCGAAGCTCGCCCCGGAGGGCGTCAGCCGGTAGGGCGATTCGTGATCCGGATGCCGTGATTGCCAACTGATCTCCGTCCGCGTTGCTCCATTGCGTCGCGGTGATCAACTGATAGCGGCCGAGGCGGCCTTTCTCATGATCAATAAGTGCGCTGGTCGCCGCACCCACGCCCAGCCCGATTGCTGCCGCCAGATCGGCTTCGGTATCGACGTCGCAACGGGCATCAGCAATCGGCGATCCGATCGCTTCGGCTCCAAGACTCACCGCACCCGAAGCGTGGTGGGCTGCGGCCGACCGGCCCTGGAACTGTGGGGCCAGTTCGACATCATGTGCGATGAGCATGGTGGTTCCAACGCCTGATGCATCCGCAACAAAGGATCGCGGATGAGGGCGCGAGGCTTCAAGGACGCGCGTGACAGATTCCGGACGCAAGGCAGGAAGATCACCGACACAGGCCAGGATTGAGGTGAATCCCTGGGCATGGAGGCGCAACGCGCCGTAGGTGAGGGCCGAATTTATACCGATATGGCCGGATTCGCTGATGACTTCCAGCGCAAGACCTGCTCGGCGTAGGCGCGCCTCTAGGGCGGGCTGATCACTGACGACCAGCACATGCGGCAGCCCACGACACAGCGCGGATATGGTGTCCAGTGCCATCGTCCAGGCGAGCCGGCGCCGCAAGGGATCTGGTACGGCCAGTCGGGACTTGGCATGCTCGATCGGTTTGATGGCAAGCACCGCCGCAGCTAAGGAGCCGCCCATCATTCGGAGTCGGTGTCAACAGGCACGCTGCCGAACTCCTCTCACGATGACCCGCATGATCCGACGAGGTCGTTTGCGATCTGATCTTAATTGCGAGGCTCCGCGTCGCGCTGATCCCCCAGCTGCCACGATCCCGTAAGGTGAAGCCACTCTGGCGCATTGGGCCAACCCCGACCCGACCGTAACCGACCGTGGACCAGCAAGACCCATTCACCGAGACTGAGGTGTCGATGGCCGAGAATGCCGCAAGTCGGCGCACGGGACTCAGGCCACTGTCGCAGGTCAATCAGGAGCCCGGCGGGCAGACGATCTCGACCGTCGTCCAGATTCTCAATGCGATCATGAGGCCACTGACCAAGCGGGATTGGAGATATCAGGACAAGGTGCCGCAGACAGAGGGAGTGATCTTTGTCGCGAACCACATCTCCAACGCCGATCCACTGGCTGTCGGGCAGTTTCTTGCGTTCTCCGGACGCTGGCCGCGATTCTTGGCGAAGGCGTCAGTATTCGAGATTCCGGTAGTCGGGCGGATTATTGCGGCTTGCGGGCAGATTCCTGTTCAGCGCGAGTCCGCGCAGTCCAAGGACGCACTCATTGCCGCCGCGCGAGCAATCGAGGAAGGTCGCGCGCTAGTGATCTATCCGGAGGGAACGATTACCCGAGATCCGGACCTGTGGCCGATGCGCGGAAAGACTGGCGCCGCGCGACTGGCATTCACGACCCGCAGTCCGGTCGTGCCGATCGGACAGTGGGGCTCCCAAGAGCTGATGCCGGGTCTGGAGCCACGCTTGCCCAGGCTGTTCCCCCGCAAGACCCTGCGACTCGCTGTCGGCAACCCGGTCTCGCTTGATGATCTTCTCCAGAAGCCGGTAACTGCTGCCACGCTCGATGAGGCGACAACGAGAATCATGGACGCCATCACGGCCCTGGTCGCGGAGTTACGGGAGGCGACACCGCCAGCCCAGCGCTACGACCCGGAGAGCGAGAAGACGACCGGAGAACGAACGTGAGTGAGTCTGGAGCTACTGAGAGCCGGGCGCGCGTCGCAGTAATGGGCTCTGGTTCCTGGGGCACCGCTTTTGCGATGGTGGTATCCGACGCCGGCAACCACGTGACACTCTGGGCCCGCCGCCGGGAACTCGCTGACAAGATCAACATCGAACATCGAAATCCGGACTATTTTCCGGACTTGCCGCTGCCGGCGTCCTTGAAGGCCGTGAGCGATCCTGACGAAGCCATGAACGGAGCTGAGTTCGTGGTGCTGGCCGTGCCCGCCCAAGCACTCCGCGGCAACCTCACTCAGTGGCGGATCCCGGCGGACGCCATCGTGGTGAGCTTGGCAAAGGGAATCGAGCTCGGGACTGGGTTACGGATGAGCGAGGTGATAGCCGAGGCTGGCAATATCGCTGCTGAACGGATTGCGGTCGTCACGGGCCCAAACCTGGCGCGTGAGATCGCCGACCGGCAGCCGTCCGCAAGTGTGGTGGCAAGTGTCTCGTTGGCGACCGCTGAAGCCCTTCAGGCGGTCTGTCACACCGCACGTTTTCGCGCGTACACCAACACCGATGTCATCGGATGCGAGCTCGGGGGGGCAACCAAGAATGTCATTGCGCTGGCGGTTGGCATGGCGATCGGGCTCGGCTTGGGTTCGAATGCGACGGCCTCCGTGATCACCAGAGGGCTGGCCGAAATCAGCCGACTCGGGTTGGCGCTGGGCGCTGATCCTTACACCTTCTCAGGTCTGGCAGGCCTCGGCGATCTTGTCGCGACCTGCTCATCTCCGCTGTCGCGGAACCGGACGTTCGGTGAGGAGCTCGGGAAAGGCCGCACCGTCGCCGAGATCACCGCTTCGACCCGGCAAGTCGCCGAGGGCGTGAAGTCCTGCGCATCGATCACCGAGCTTGCTGCCAAGCATCAGCTTGAAATGCCGATCGTTGAGAATGTGGCCGCTGTCATTGCCGGCGAGCTGACACCGGTCGAGATGATCACGACACTGATGTCTCGTTCGGCCAAACCGGAGCGTTACTAACACATAATCCTTGCGACGCTCGCGCAATCGCGCCGTGAGTCCGCCTACTTCGTCGTCGCCCGCAGAGGGGAATGCGCCACCGCTCTTTCCTCCTCAGCACGGCGGCGCGCGATTTACCGACGCTCGCAGCGCGCTACAGGCGATCAAGGGCCTGAGCGAGGTCAGTCCACAGGTCCTCGACATGCTCGATCCCAACCGACATCCGCACCAGTCCTTCGGGTACCGACTGGTGTTCGCCTTGCCAGCGGCGTCGTCGCTCGAACGTGGATTCGACTCCGCCGAGGCTGGTGGCCAACACCCAGAGCGAGCAGTCATCCACGAACGCCTCTGCCGCCTTCGCGTCGGGCAGATCGATTGAGATCAACGAGCCAAAGCCAGACATCGTTCGCCGCGCGAGGTCGTGACCAGGATCGTTGGGAAGTCCGGGAAACCGGACCCGCTGCACGCACGTGTGCCTGGCCAGCCGTTCGGCCAGAACCTGGGCGCTCGACTGCGCCTGCGCAAGGCGCAACGGCAGCGTACGCAGGCCGCGCAGCGCAAGATAGGCCTCGATCGGGCCAGGACACGCGCCGAAGGAGCGGCGAATTGCGTCCAGTGCATCGAAGGTGCGTTGGTCTTCCGCTCTGGTCACGAGGGCACCGAGCAGGACATCGGAATGGCCCGAGAGCAGCTTCGTGGCTGAATGCAGCACGATATCGGCACCGAACTCCAGCGGACGTTGTAGCAGCGGAGTCGCGAAGGTGTTGTCCACGACGAACAGAGAGTCGTGTGCGAGATTGCTGCCGAGGGTGGGAAGGTCCGCAACCTCGATCGTCGGATTGGTCGGTGACTCGATCCACACCGCGTCGGCGCCCTCGGCTGCCGCCAGAACTCCCGTTGTGTCGGCGACGTTGACCCGCCGCACCTGCCAGCCGTACCTGGACGCTCGGCGATCGACGGCCTCGGATACGCCGCTGTAGCAGTTTTCAGGAATCACGATGACACCACTAGGCGGCATAAGTTCGAGCACAGCCTGCGCAGCGGCCATCCCTGAAGCAAAGCTAAGCGCTCGGCCGCCCTCCAAGGCGCCGATCGCCTGCTCCAGCGCCTGCCAGGTTGGGTTGCCGTAGCGGCCGTAACCGATGCCGGCAGCGTTCGTGTCATGCGCGCCGACATAGGTTGAGGCGAAGACCACCGGCGGATTCAACGGCGCGTCCACGACTCGCTCGGGGCGGCCGGCGGTGACCGCCACTGTTTCGAGTTGCCATCTGGTTGACCGCGAGCTCTCCGGCGGCTGGTGCTGGTTGATCACAGCCCAAGTCTGACGGCTTCGCCGCACGAACCGCCGCACCCGGATAAGGTCGAGAATCGTGAGTGAGAGCCAGCCGAGGGTTCCTGGGGTCAATGGTTCCCGCTACCGAGTCGCGGTGGTCTTCGGCGGAACGAGCAGCGAGCACGGGGTGTCGTGTCTGACCGCGGCCGGGGTACTCAGTGCCTTGGACCGTGATCGCTTTGATGTGGTCGGCATCGGTATAACGCGTACCGGACGGTGGATATTGGTAGATCCCGAGACCATCAGCCGGCTGGCCGTGACCGACGGCAAACTACCCGAACTCAGCGAGAACGCGGCCGAGGCCGTGCTGATGCGCATCTCCAGCGGTAGTGAGCTGGCTGTACGCGAACGGTCGGCTTTGTCACATCTCGGCCCGGTCGACGTCGCGCTCGCACTGCTGCATGGGCCGTTTGGTGAAGATGGCACCATCCAGGGGCTCTTCGAGATGATGGGCACCCGCTACGTCGGTGCCGGTGTGTTGGCCAGCGCCGTCGGGATGGACAAGCATTACATGAAACTGGTGCTCGCGGCGTGCGGGCTGCCGGTCGGGCCGTTCGTCCCGGTCACCCCGGCTGAGTGGCGACGAGACAAGATCGCTTGCCTGGAAGCCATCGCGGCGCTGCACTTCCCGGTTTTCGTCAAGCCGTCCCGGGGCGGATCAAGCCTGGGTATCTCCAAGGTGGACGATCCCGCGCAGCTGGAACGGGCCATCCAGGTCGCGCAGGTCTACGACCCCAAGATCATCGTCGAACAGGGGTTTGTCGGTGCGCGCGAGCTCGAGTGCGGGGTGGTGGCTGATCTCGACGGGGGGCCGCCGCTCGCGAGCGTGGTAGCCGAGATTCGCGTGCACAGCGAGTCGGGCTTCTATGACTTCAATGCAAAGTACCTGCCGGAAGAGCAGGTCGATCTTGATGTGCCGGCTGAGATCCGGACTGAACTGGCCGCCGAGATCCAAGAGCTCGCGGTTCGGACCTTCGAAGCTATTGGCTGCGAGGGTCTCGCTCGGGTCGACGTCTTCGTGACACACCAGGGGCAGGTCGTGATCAACGAGATCAATACAATGCCCGGCTTCACCCAGCACTCGATGTTCCCGCGCATGTGGGCCGCCAGCGGTGTGCCTTATTCGGAACTGGTCGAGCGGTTGATCACGTTGGCGCTGCGTCGCCCTGTTGGGCTCCGCTAACAGTGACGCGATCCCCGCGAGCGGAGCGGGCAATCAGTACTGCGCGAGCAGCGCCCGATTAAATGTGAACGACTGGGCAGGTCACGGTGCGAGTGATGCCAGGAACCGCTTGCACCTTGGCGACCACCAGTTGGCCGAGCTCGTCGACACTGGCCGCCTCGGCGCGCACGATGACGTCGTAAGGGCCGGTTACATCTTCAGCCAGCGTGACACCTTGAATGGCGCCAATCGCGTGGGCCACCTCGGCCGCCTTTCCAACATTGGTCTGGACCAAGATGTATGCCTGTACGACCATCGAGTGGTACCTCCTGCGTTCCAAGGCGGTGGTGTCTTCTCAGTCTCAGGTGCGTCGTCAGTCCTTGGCCGGATACCGCGTACGCTCGCCGATGTGCGTCACGCTACATCGTCCGAGGGTGCCGCGGGTACGCGGGAGCGCGGGAGATTCCGGTGAACCTCAGCCGCACCGCCACGCTGGCAGAGGTCGGGGAGTTCCCACTGATCGCGGCAATCATCAATGGGGTGTCGCTTGGGCCGGAGGTCCGAGTAGGCCCAGGGGACGATGCAGCCGTGCTGGCCATGCGCGATGCGGTGGCGTCTGTGGACGTGCTGGTTGAAGGGGTGCACTTTCGCCGCGATTGGTCAGAGGCTCGCGACGTCGGACGTAAGGCGGTTGCGGTCAACATCGCTGATATCGAAGCGATGGGGGCCCGGGCAGCTGGTCTGCTGGTTGGCTTTTCCGCGCCTCCCGACCTGCCGCTGGGCTGGGTGCTCGATTTCGCCGACGGCGTCTCCCACGAAAGCCAGGCTGCCGGGGTGAGCCTGCTCGGAGGTGATGTGACCAGAGCTCGAGACATCACAGTTGCGGTTACGGCCATGGGGTCACTGGACGGCCGCGATCCGGTGTTGCGGTCGGGAGCACGGCCTGGCGACCTGGTCGCGATCCATGGCCGGCTGGGCTGGGCCGCTGCGGGCCTCGTGGTCCTCGGAAGGGGCTTTCGTTCACCTCGCGTATTGGTCGAGGCGTATCGGGTGCCTCAGGTCAGCTATGGCGCTGGAGCGATTGCGGCGCGAGCGGGAGCCACTTCCATGATCGACGTCTCGGACGGCCTACTCGCCGACCTAGGCCATATCGCACAGGCTTCAAGCGTGCTGATCGAGCTGCGTCAGGACGCTTTTGAGGTGGCAGAACCGATCCAAGCAGTCGGCGCCGCCACCGGCACGGATCCATACACCTTCCTTTTCACGGGTGGCGAGGACCACGCCTTGGCAGCGACCTTTCCGGCACAGGAGGCCGTGCCGGCGGGCTGGCGCGTCGTCGGCGCCGTAGGCCGAGCAGATGATGATCACTCTGGGGTCTTGGTGGATGGCGTGGCGTGGGAGTCAGCAGCGGGCTTCGATCATTTCCGTTCCACCGGCACTGCTCGCCCAGCCGACGCTCGCAGTGCGGATAGCCTGAAAACCTCGGAGCCGCGCAGATGAGTCTGCCCACCGCTCGAGTCCTCACTATTGCTGGCTCGGACTCCGGTGGAGGAGCTGGCATCCAGGCCGATCTCAAGACCATGTTGGCCCACGGCGTCCATGGCATGACCGTGCTCACGGCGGTCACTGCGCAGAATTCGGTCGGTGTGCAGGGCATCTGGCCGTTGCCGCCGGCAGCGATTCGAGCACAGTTCCGCAGTGTGATTGCTGACATCGGCGTGGATGCGGTGAAGGTCGGCATGCTCGGCAGCGCGGAAGCTGTGGCCTGCGTCGCGGACCTTGTTGCCGATCTCGATCCGCCGGTGCCGCTGGTCGTCGACCCAGTATGCGTGAGCAAGCATGGTGATCGCCTGATCGATGAGGCGGCAGTCGGAGCGCTTCGCACCCTGCTGTTCCCACACGCCACCGTGATCACTCCCAATCTCGACGAAGCCGCGGCGCTGACTGAACGTTCCGTCGAGACGCCGGCGGACGTGCTTGCCGATCTCTTGCTTGGCTGCGGCCCGCAGTGGGTTTTGATCAAGGGCGGGCATGGCGAGGGTGAGGCGACCGATTACCTGAGGAGCCAGAATGGCGAGCATTTCAGCTACACCGCCGCTCGAGACGACAACCGGCATACTCACGGGACGGGGTGCACGCTTGCCTCGGCGCTGGCGAGCCAGCTTGCACTCGGCCATAGTGTTCCGGAGGCGATGACGCTGGCGAAGGCCTACGTCACAGGAGCCATCGCTGCCGGCTTCGCGCTTGGCGCCGGCATTGGCCCCACAGACCATCTCTGGCGGTTGCGGGAGCATCTCGCAGATCCAGACTGAGCGCGGCGTGTGACCCGTCCATCGGGCCATTGATCTTGTAGCCTCCCAAGCATGGCGACCCGCGCGTCTTCCCCACCGCGGCCCCGCAAAAGATCTGGTTCATCCCAGCGTTCCAAATCGCGGTCAAGGGGGAGCAACAAAGCCTCACCAACGGTTGCAGCTCCGGCCAGCGCGCCGCGCAAGCGATCCGGCACCAGCCGCTCAAGAAGCCGTCGCCAGCGCCTCTCGCTGTTCGATCAGCTTTTACTCGGTATTGCCGCGATTCTGGCCGGTCTCGCCCACGCCGTGGGCAATGCGGTGCGACGAATCGGACCAGGGGTAAGGGATGTCGACCCAGTCCTGCGGCGAGACGGAATCGGCCTGTTCTTGCTTGGCAGCGCAATTGTCGTCGGCGCAGCAGTCTGGTGGGGGTTGCCAGGCGTGGTGGGGAATGCCGTTGCCATTGGTGTCGCCAGCACCATCGGGACCCTCAGCTACGTGGCTCCCATTCTGTTGGCGCTCATGGCCTGGCGGACCCTGCGTCACCCTGACCGTAACGGTCCCATTGGACGCCAAGTAATCGGCTGGAGCGCGTTCCTGCTCGGTCTACTGGGCTTGATCAACATCGCGCGCGGACTGCCGCGGACCAACGAGCCGGAACGACTCCGCGACGCCGGCGGCATCATCGGCTATATCTCCTCCAGCCTGCTCTCCGACCTCCTGACGGTTTATGTCGCGGTGCCATTGCTGATCTTGCTGCTGCTTTTCGGTGTGATCGTTATCTCTGGTGTTCCGTTGCATCAGATCCCCGATCGCCTGCGTTCGGTACGAGCTCGGCTGCGACATCGGCCGGTTGTCATCGAGGGCCAGGTCGTGCCCCAACTGGAGTACGGCGGCGCGCAGGCCTACGACACACCGGTCATCGTTGATCAGGACAGGCCAGGCGGCAGCGGGGCGGACGATGCGCCGGACTCGGTGCCGGACGGGGCCGAATCTGATGAACCTTTCGGGGCACGTCGAACGGTCACGGCCGGATTGCCTCCGGGCGTCACTGTGCACGGCACAGATGGCGAGGAACTCGAGGCTCCGCCGCACACGCCCATCCCACAGCGCGTGGAGCAGCTCCAGTTGTCCGGCGATGTGCAATATCTGCTCCCCGATCCGACCACTCTGAAGCACGGCAGTGTGCACAAGGCGCGTACCAACGCCTCCGACGCCGTTGTGCATCAGTTGAGTGAAGTGCTGCTCCAGTTTGAGATCGACGCACACGTCACCGGTTACAGCCGCGGTCCGACCGTCACCCGATACGAGGTTGAGCTTGGTCCCGCCGTGAAAGTGGAGAAGGTCACGGCGTTGAGCCGTAACATCGCGTACGCGGTGGCAAGCGCTGATGTTCGTATCCTGTCGCCGATCCCCGGAAAGTCCGCTATCGGCATCGAGATCCCCAACAGCGACAAGGAAGTGGTTTCGCTGGGGGATGTGCTGCGCTCAGGCCGTGCCCGGAATGATCATCATCCGATGACGGTCGGTCTCGGTAAAGACGTCGAGGGCGGTTTCGTGGTGGCCAACTTGGCCAAGATGCCACACTTGCTCGTCGCCGGTGCTACGGGCTCCGGCAAGTCGAGCTTCGTCAACTCGATCATCACCTCGATCATGATGCGGGCCACACCAGACGAGGTGAGGATGCTCTTGGTGGACCCGAAGCGAGTGGAGCTGACCGCATACGAGGGAATCCCGCACCTCGTGACGCCGATCATCACCCATCCCAAGAGGGCTGCCGAGGCACTGCAATGGGTCGTCCGTGAGATGGACATGCGATACGACGATCTTGCCGCATTCGGTTTCAAGCATGTCGACGACTTCAACAAGGCGGTACGGACCGGCTCCGTCAAGCCCTTGACGCCCGACGGCGGAAGCAGTGCAGTGTCGTCCACACCGCTGGACGCATCGCCCAGCCGTATGCTGACGCCCTATCCATACCTTGTGGTGATCGTGGATGAGCTGGCTGACCTGATGATGGTGGCACCTCGCGACGTCGAGGACTCCATCGTCCGTATTACGCAGCTGGCGCGGGCCGCCGGAATTCACCTGGTGCTGGCCACCCAGCGGCCGAGCACTGATGTCGTCACCGGGCTGATCAAGGCAAACGTACCCAGCCGGCTGGCGTTCGCGACATCTTCGATGACCGACTCCAGAGTGATCTTGGATCAGCCTGGTGCAGAAAAGCTGGTCGGCCAGGGTGACGGGCTCTTCCTTCCCATGGGGTCCAGCAAGCCGGTCCGGATTCAGGGCGCATGGGTCACCGAGAACGAAATCAGAGGTGTGGTGAGCCATGTGAGCGGGCAGCTCACGCCCACATATCGCGAAGATGTGACGCTGGCAACAGAGGCCTCCACCCGGGTGGCTGAGGACATCGGCGACGATCTGGAGCTGGTGCTTCAGGCGGTAGAGCTGGTGGTGACGCTGCAGCTCGGCTCGACCTCGATGTTGCAACGCAAGCTTCGTGTGGGATTTGCAAAAGCGGGTCGGCTGATGGACATCCTGGAAACGCGCGGCATTGTCGGACCTTCCGAAGGATCGAAGCCCCGCGACGTTCTGGTCACACCTGACGAGCTGGAAGCAGTGTTGGAGAACCTCAGGGTCGGCTAGCCCAGAGCGGCCCTAATGTTGATCGCTCGCGCACTCGCGCGTGGAAGCCGCCTACTTCGGCGTCGCTCGCAGAGGAAGCCCAAGGACTGGGCAGCGCTCTTGCAGCCAATCATCGGTCATACTGGGACGGCCATGCATATGTCAGCCGAGCCTGCCGTCCTGGCTGCCAGCCAGGCTCCAGAAGCGACCTCGCAACCCACGGCAGTGCACCTCATCACACTCGGCTGTGCGCGCAACGAGGTCGACTCGGAGGAACTTGCTGCCCTGCTGGAGCGCGATGGTTTCACGGTGGCGGCCGACCCGCGTAACGCGGACGCAGTGATGGTCAACACCTGCGGCTTCATCGAGGCTGCCAAGAAGGACTCGATTGACACACTGCTTGCCGCCAGTGACCTCAAGATGGCCGGCCGTGCACAGGCCGTCGTGGCTGTCGGGTGTCTGGCAGAGCGTTATGGTCACGAGTTGGCAGAGGCCATGCCTGAGGCGGATGCCGTCCTCGGATTTGATGATTACGCCGTTATCGCTGATCGACTGCGAGGGATCTTGGCCGGCGAACGCCACCAAGCTCATCTGCCGCGTGATCGCCGCACCTTGCTGCCACTGGCTCCCGCGGCACGTCCAGCGATTGCGGATACCGCCTTTATCCCTGGGCACGGTGCAGTCCGGTCGCGTCCTGTGGGCCCGGCAAGCGGACCACGCGTATTTCGGCGCCGACTCGACGGCGGACCGTCGGCACCCCTGAAGATCGCCTCTGGCTGCGACCGACGCTGTACGTTTTGCGCGATTCCAACATTCCGGGGGGCGTACGTCTCGCGGCAACCTGCCGAGATCTTGGCTGAGGCGGCTTGGCTGGTCGAGCAAGGTGTTCGCGAGGTTCTTCTGGTCAGCGAAAACTCCTCTTCCTACGGCAAAGATCTCGGCGACATCCGCCTTCTGGAGCGTCTCCTGACAGGCTTGGCCGAGGTTGACGGACTGGCCTGGATTCGGGTCTCGTACTTGCAGCCGGCCGAGATTCGGCCGAGCCTGATTGAGGTGATGGCCAGTACGCCGAAGGTGGTTCCGTACTTCGATCTGTCTTTCCAGCACGCCGCGCCCAGCGTGCTACGCCGAATGCGACGCTTCGGGGGTGCCGAGTCATTCCTGGGATTGATTCAGTCCATCCGGCGGCTGGCTCCAGCTGCAGGTATTCGCAGCAACGTGATCTGCGGCTTTCCAGGTGAGACCGAGGCCGACGTCGATGTGCTGTGTGAGTTTCTGGCCGCGGCGGAATTGGATGCCATCGGTGTCTTCGGCTTCTCAGCCGAGGAGGGTACGGAAGCAGTCCGGCTCGATGGGGGGCATCCCCCGGAGGAGATCGCAGCACGGCACGCCCGGGTGGCGGATCTGGCGGACGAACTGGTCAGCCAGCGAGCAGAGGCAAGGATAGGTGAGAAGGTGCAGGTGCTTGTCGAGGACTTCGATGGAGAGATCCTCGGTCGCGCCGCTCACCAGGGACCAGAGATCGACGGCAATGTTCGTTTGATCACTGCCGACCGACTCAAGCCAGGTGACTTGGTGGACGCCGTTGTCGCTGACACCGATGGTGCGGATCTGGTTGCCTCCACGATTCTCGATCAGTGGATGCCATCGATCAGTGAGCGGGAACTCAGCTGACCATGATCGACGATGGGCATCGAGCAGATGCGAGATCTGAGGAGTTCCAGCACAGGCCCGACCCTGATGCTCTGGCACCGAGCGAGACCCATCCGGTGGGTCCTATGGCTGAACCGGAGACGAGTCCTTGGAATGTGCCGAATGCACTGACCGCGTTTCGCATAATCCTTGTCCCGGTCTTCGCGTGGATGCTCCTGGTCCATCCACAAGAGCCAGGGTGGCGGTTCCTGACTGCCATGATCTTTACCGTGGCGATCTTGACCGACCTGCTGGACGGATACCTGGCACGTAAGCACAACGTCATCACCCGTTTCGGGAAGCTCGCCGACCCGATTGCCGACAAGGCACTGACCGGTATGGCCTTCATTGGCTTGTCGATCATCGATGAGCTTCCCTGGTGGGTCACCGTCACGATCTTGGTCCGCGAGTGGGGTATCACGATCATGCGATTCGTGGTACTCCGCTACGGTGTCATGGCGGCCGGTCGCGGTGGCAAGATCAAGACCGCGACCCAGGCCATCGCAGTGATCATGTATCTGCTCCCGTTGCCGCCTCAGGTTCATATCCTCGCCGTTGTGGTCATGGCGGTCGCCTGGGTGATCACCATAGTGACCGGCCTGGACTATGTCCGTGAGGCTATTCGGCTCCGACGGCGGGCGCACGCGAGGCGATGAGATCCGGACTAGCCGCACGCGTTCTTGCCGAGCTGGACCGTCGCGGTGAAACTCTGGCAACCGCAGAGTCACTGACCGGGGGAATGGTTGCACAACTGCTGACCGACGTACCCGGTGCCTCGGCCAGCTACCTGGGTGGGGTGATCAGCTACGCCACACGACTCAAGGCAACGCTTGCAGGCGTGGACGCGGCCACTTTGGCAGAGCTCGGCCCGGTTGCCGAGCAAACCGCTGCCGAGATGGCCCGGGGCGTGGCGCAGCGATGTGACGCTGATTGGGGAGTGTCGACCACCGGAGTCGCTGGGCCGGACGCCCAGTACAGCCACCCGGTCGGCCAGGTTTACCTGGCCGTCAGTCACCAAGCAAGCGATGTCTTGCGAGTCAAAGAGCTTGCGCTGCAGGGGGAGCGTGCCGCGATCCGGCAGCAAGCAGCCATGGCTGCGCTGGCACTCTTGGCCGATTCCCTTGGCTTGAAGAGTGCTTCTCTCAATGTGAGCGACGCGACCGAGACCTGAGCGCGGTCCGCTCTGGAGTTGTCAGTGAGGATGGGTACAGTTTCCATATGCGATCCGAGGAACTCCCGGTGAAGCCGGTGCTGGTGCGCGAGCTCATCGGTGAGTCGCTCCGGGAGGAGCGCGTCTCGCAGGGAAAGACGCTGCGAGAGGTTTCCAGGAACGCTCGGGTCAGTCTTGGATATCTCTCCGAGGTTGAGCGAGGCCAGAAGGAAGCGTCGAGCGAGCTGCTGGCAGCGATCTGTGCGGCGCTGGATCTGCCGCTCTCGGTGGTACTCAACCTGGTTAGCGAGAAGATGGCGAGCTACGAGCGTGTCACCGCTCTGCCGAATGTCCGCTCGATGGCACAGGCTGCCGCCTGAGCCAGTTCGACCACAGTTGCCATGGTGTGACTGGTACTAGAGGTTCGGCCTGAGCCTCAGGCCTTGTGGTGTCATCCGGAAGCCCGCATTCTGCAGGGCATCACTCACACGAAGCGAGCCGAAGACGTGCGCACCGTCGGCTCGTTCCACCGTCAACTTTCCGAGCAGTCCGTGCTGCACTGACCTAGCAAGGGCTGCTGCCGCAGGCTCAAGGCGGGCCGAGTCCTCGGTGAACGACAGCAGCGTCTTGCCACCACGTTCCACATAGAAGGTCAGAGCGCCGCCGACCAACACAACCAGGGCTCCCGCCTTGCGGCCGGGTCGGTGCCCCTCTCGCTCAGGCCAGGGAAGAGCAGCGCCGTACGGGTTAGCCGGATCAGCTGCAGCGAGTACGACGGCAGCAGGCTCAACCGGTGCATGCTGATGACCGCGAAGTCGATCCACGGCACCAGTCAAGGCGAACTGAGCCGCACCCAGGCCCTCGATGAAATATCCACGGCGACATTGGCCGGCCTCCTCGAGTGAGCTCAATGCCCGATAGGCCGCGCCGAAGCCACCTTCGGCGTTTTCGGTCAGTACGCTGCCGCGGGTCACCACCCCGTAGCGGTCAAGCTGGGCGAAGATGTCCGCGGCCAGACGGTCAGCTGCCGTTGGTGACGAGCGTTGCACCAAAGACCAACGACCCGCGGCTGTCGGTGGGTTGAAGCGCGGCGTACGGGCGGGCCGGCCGAGGCCTCCGCCGGCGAGCCGAGTCCGATGCGTCCTCGCGACTGGCCGAGTCGGTCTTTTATGAGCTCCGCTGGCGGCCAGGCTGCGAACCGGGGCAAAGGTGTCCCCGGTTACCAGGCCCGCCCAGACCAGCTCCCACAAAGCGTCGAGATATTGAGAGCGTTCTGCTAGCGGCAACCCGGGCGGCAGCAGGGCGTCAAAGAAGTAGGCGCCGCCGCTTGCAAGCGCAGCCATAAGCTCCTGGCTGCGAAATAGTGATGGCTCGCCGCGTGGCGAATGTGGGTCTTGATCCGTGACGTACCAACGCACCCAACCATCGGAATCACCGATCTGCCCATCTCCGACCCAATAGATCTCACCCGCAGCGGTCAACTCATCCAGCATCGACGAGGCGTAGTCGGCTACCCGTGCTGGCAAGATCATCGACTCCACGGCACTGGCGGGCATCGGGTAACCCGAGAGTTGTTCAATTGCGCCGAGCACGGCATCGACGCCTCGGGCACCCGAGCCAACGCCCTGCCATTCGGCAAGGAACCGAGCAAAGGCGACTTGGTCGACCGGCTCCACGTCCTTGCGGAGCAGCGCAAGGGTTCGCCTCTTGACCAACGCAAGGACCTGGCTGTGGCAGTACTGACGTCGTTCGTTGGCTGCCTCTCCCGCCATGTCGACGAAGGAACCGGCGACCAAACTGCCCTGTGCGACTAGCTCGTCGCACGCTGCCTCAGCTATCGCGCGCCCTAACCCGTAGCGTTGCGCGATCGATGAGGCGACGAACGGACCGTGGGTGCGAGCCCAGCGCAGCACAAGATCATCGATGGGATGTGCGGCAGGCTCGGTGAACGTGGCCCCCACTCCGGGCGGGACCGGAATTCCCAGGCCGTCACGGAGGCGCGGAATATCCTCAGCAACCGCCAGCATCGCCTGCCCGGCAATCCGGAGCTCCACCAGGCGGCGATCGCTGAGCAGTGTGTCGATCACGTCAGCGACGTCAAGCCCAGGAGCAGCACGTTCGGCCAGCTCCACGCGAGTGAATGGGCCGGCCGTGCGCAGCAGGTCAAATGCTTGCTCCACTGTGGCTACCCGTCGCTCGGCGCTGAGGCATTGGAGGTCGGCCTCGATGCCGGCGATGACATCGGCATCAAGCAGCTGCTTGATGCCATCCTTGCCGAGCAACTCGGCTAGCAGCGTGGCATCGAGGGAGAGGGCTGCTGCCTTCCTCTCCGCCAGTGGCACATCACCCTCGTACACAAATGCACCGACGTAGCCGAAGAGGAGTGAGCGGGCGAAGGGAGACGGCTCTTTTGTCTCAACCTCGATAAGGCGGAGCGACCGGGACGCGATCTGCCGTTGCACCTCGAGGAGGCCATCGAGATCGAACACATCATTCAGGCATTCGCGCATGGTCTCGAGCACGATCGGAAACTCTGGATATTGCGCGGCAACGGTCAGTAGTTGTGCCGAGCGCATTCGCTGCTGCCACAACGGAGAACGTGACCTCGGATCACGCCTTGGGAGCAGCAGCGCACGCGCGGCATTTTCTCGGAAGCGGGCGGCGAAGAGGGCCGACGAGCCCACCTCGTCGCTGACGACCGATTCGATCAACTCCGGGTCGCAGATGATCAACTCGGCGCTGGGCGGCTCCGACTCGGTGTCAGGGATGCGTAGCACCATGCCGTCATTGGTCGCCGTCGCTTGCACGTCCATGCCGTAGCGTTCCCGCGCGGACCGCTCGACGGCAAGCGCCCAAGGGCTGAGGACACCGGTACCCAGCGGACAATGCACACAGACTCGCCAGTCCCCGAGCTCATCGCGGAACCGCTCCACAACCACGGTTTGATCAGTCGGCAGCGCCCCAGCGGCTGCCTGCTGCTCGGCCAGATACGAGACCAAGTTGTTCGCGGCAAATTCGTCTAGCCCGGCCTCGCGCAGTCGAGCTCTCGCAGCGGCCGGTTGCAGCGTACCTACCTCGCGGACGAACCTGCCATAGGCGCGTCCCAGCTCCAACGGCCGACCTGGTGCATCGCCCTTCCAGAACGGCAGTCGTCCTGGACTGCCCGGGGCTGGGGAGACCAGTACCTGATCATGGGTGATTTGCTCGACCCGCCAGCTCGTGGTGCCTAAGGTGAAGATGTCGCCGACCCGAGTCTCGTAGACCATCTCCTCATCGAGCTCGCCGACTCGACGGCCAGGTGCATGCCGCCCCGACGCATTCCCCTCACCCACCAGAAAGACTCCGAAGAGCCCGCGGTCGGGGATCGTGCCTCCGGAGGTCACTGCAAGCCGCTGGGCTCCAGGACGGGCGGCCAGCACACCGGTATCGCGGTGCCAGATCAGGCGCGGCCTAAGCTCGGCGAACTGCTCGCTGGGATAGCGGCCGCTCAACATGTCAAGCACGGCCTCAAAGGCGCTGTAGGGCAGCTGGCGGAAGCTGCTCGCTTTGCGCACCAGAGCGTACAACTCCTCTGCCTTGGCGTCCTCGACCGAGACGATTGCCACGATCTGTTGGGCGAGCACGTCGAGTGGGTTGCGTAGCTCCGCGACCTCCTCGATCGCACCCTGTCGCATCCGTTCGACGACCACCGCCGAGGCGATGAGATCTCCCCGATGGTTGGGAAAGAACACTCCACGAGACGTCGCGCCGACGTGATGACCTGCCCGGCCGACTCGCTGCAGCCCGCTGGCCACCGAGGGTGGAGCCTCGACTTGCACCACGACATCGACCGCACCCATATCGATCCCCAGCTCCAGCGATGACGTCGCCACGACACATGGCAGCTGGCCCGTCTTGAGATCGTTTTCGATTTGGGCGCGCTGTTCCTTGCTGACCGAGCCATGATGCGCTCGAGCGATAACCGGGCTGCGGCTCCCGTCACGACCGCTGGACGCGCCTGATTGGGCCATCACCTGCGCCGGCGGTGGGAACGGGTCGGTGACATCACCCAGGCGCTCGGCGTTCAGGTCATTGAGGTGGGCAGTGAGCCGCTCAGCCAGCCGGCGTGAGTTGGCGAAGACGATGCTCGAGCGGTGCTCGCTGATCAGATCAAGAATTCGGTTTTCGACGTGGGGCCAGATCGACGGAGGTCTCGGCGGAACCCGCTCGTCATCCAGGCTTGGCGGCGCTGGGGGCGGCGTCGCTGCGCTTGCACCGAGATCGCTCATATCATCGACCGGCACCACGATCGACAGATCCCACGACTTCTCCGCCGGGGGTGCAACTACCCGGACCGGACGCTGCCCACCGAGGAAGGCGGCGACGCGCTCAGGGGGTCGTACCGTCGCCGACAGCCCAATCCGCTGCAAAGGATGGCGTGAGGAAGGGGACGCTCCATCAGACTGGGTCAGCGCTTCCAGCCGCTCGAGTGAGACCTCGAGGTGGGCTCCGCGCTTGGTACCGGCGAGGGCATGCACCTCGTCGACAATCACCGTCCGGACTGACCGGAGGAGGTCGCGTGCCGCGGAGGTCAGCATCAAGAACAGCGACTCTGGCGTGGTGATCAAGATGTCTGGTGGCCGGTTGATGAGCGTACGCCGGTCGGCTGCCGATGTGTCCCCGGATCGCACGCCGACTGTGACGCTCGGTGGCACGTGTTCCAGCCGCAGCGCTGTCTGGGTGATGCCGGCTAGTGGGGCTCGGAGGTTTCGCTCGACATCGACCGCCAGCGCCTTCAGCGGGGAGATGTAGAGGACGCGGCATCGCTCTTTGGTGCCGGGCTGCGGCGATCGAGTCAGATCGTCGAGGGCCCACAGGAAGGCGGCCAGCGTCTTGCCAGAGCCAGTCGGTGCAATAACCAGCGCGTTCTCGCGAGCCGAAATAGCCTGCCATGCCCCAACCTGAGCGGCAGTCGGGCGCGCGAATACCTCCCGGAACCACGTAGCCGTCGCGGGGGAGAAGACCTCCAATGGATCGGCTGGCACGTTGTCTATCTTGCTCTCCAGGACTGACACACCTGTTCGCCAGGCCTACGTCTGACTCGAAAATTCCCGCCGACGGCCGGGTCCTGCGTACGGCTTATGGGCGGTCTGTCAACAGCCCATGCCGCGTGGGGTGTTGACGCTCTGCATGGCGTGCACGCCAGGTACAGCGTGAGCAAGCTCGGTACTGCTCGTGGCCAACCGCACGCGAGGAGACGGATGTGCGAGCCGGTGTGGCCGAATCGCGGTAGCAGGCGTGCACAGGCACAATGGCGCCTGTGAAGGAGACCGAGCTATGGCAGCGCCTGCAGCTCCACCTCGGTGCGGGTTACTTCCGCGTGTGGGCGTCGGAGTACAGTCTCGCGGCGCTAGGCCAGCGCACTGTCGTTGAAGCGCTGGCCGATGGTGTGCCATGCAAGATCATCTGGCGCGCCGTGTGGGCAGCGCTCGAACTGCCGGCGCGAGAGCGCTAAGCCGGTTCGCACCGCCTGAATGCTGCATATGCGTTCCGACGCTGGCGTGTCGAATGCAGTTCGAACAAACGTTCGGTAGGTTATCCACCAGGGGTCAGGATTGGTTATCCACAGAATCCCGTGTGACCGAACGATTGTCAGTGGCCGTCCTTAGGGTCACAGCGCAAGACTTTCAAACACAAGAGCAGCGCCGGAGGCAGTGCCCGATCTGCGGCACGAAATGCCTGACGGACGAGGGAAGGATCACGATGGCCACGGAAGACCGGGAGAAAGCACTGGAGGCAGCACTCGCGCAGATCGACAAGCAGTATGGCAAGGGATCGGTGATGCGCCTCGGTGATGAGGTCCGGGCGCCAATCGAGGTCATTCCGACCGGCTCCATTGCCCTCGACGTGGCTCTCGGCATCGGCGGCTTACCGCGCGGGAGGGTCGTGGAGATCTACGGCCCCGAATCAAGCGGGAAGACCACCGTGGCCTTGCATGCGATCGCGAACGCTCAAGCTGATGGTGGGATCTGCGCATTCATCGATGCCGAGCATGCGCTGGATCCTGAGTACGCAGGGCGTCTCGGCGTCGACACAGACTCGCTTTTGGTCAGCCAACCCGATAACGGCGAGCAGGCCTTGGAGATCGCCGACATGCTGATCCGTTCCGGCGCGTTGGCGCTCATCGTGATCGACTCCGTAGCCGCACTGACACCACGAGCGGAGATCGAGGGGGAGATGGGCGACAACCATGTCGGTCTTCAGGCTCGACTGATGAGTCAGGCCCTACGCAAGATGACCGGTGCATTGAGCGGTGCTGGCACGACAGCGATCTTCATCAACCAGCTTCGGGAGAAGATCGGAGTGATGTTCGGATCGCCGGAGACCACGACAGGCGGTCGCGCACTCAAGTTCTACGCATCAGTACGACTAGACGTGCGCCGTATCGAGACACTCAAAGATGGGCAAGAAATGGTTGGCAATCGGACTCGGGTGAAGGTCGTCAAAAACAAAGTGGCGCCGCCATTCAAGCAAGCCGAGTTCGATATTCTCTATGGACAGGGAATCAGTCGCGAAGGCAGCCTAATTGATTTGGGTGTGGATACAGGAATCATTCGCAAGGCTGGCGCTTGGTTCACCTACGACGCCGATCAATTGGGTCAGGGGCGCGAGAACGCTCGTAGTTACTTGCGCAACAATCCCGATCTGGCCGACGAGTTGGAGAAGAAGATTAAGGAGCGGATGGGCATCGGTCCCAAGATCAATCTGCCCGCAGGCATCGATCCGGTCACTGGTGAGGTGGAGTTCTAGCCGGTGCAAATCGACCACAGGCAGCCCACTGAGCATCGGGGCGAAGTCGACCAAGACAGCTGGACTGGTGGTCGAGCACTAGTGGAGGCACGTGGGTGGTTGCAACTTCACGACGTCGGAGAGCCGGATGGAGTAACCGATCAGTCCGTTCCTCGCTCGTCAGAGCGTCCTGTTAGCGACATTCATGGGCTGCCGTTATCGACACATCCACCGGAGCCATCCGAACTAGCTGACAATGATGTTGACGCCGACGTCGAGTCGGTGGCACGCGCGATCGCGCTGCGCAAGTTGACTGCCAGAGCCCGCACGCGACAAGAGCTTGACCGAGCACTGCACGCCAAGAATGTGCCGCAAGGTGTGATTGATGCAGTACTCGATCGACTCCAAGAGGTCGGACTGGTGGACGACGCCTCATTTGCCGAGAACTGGGTCAGCTCCCGTCAACGGCGCCGCCACTTGTCTCGTCGCCTACTCAGGCGGGAGCTGCAGGCAATGGGAGTCGAGCACAGCCACATCGACAGTGCGCTCGACCGCGTCGATCGTAATGCTGAACTCACCTCTGCACGTGACCTGGTCGAGCGCAAGCATGCGGCGATGAACGGACTAACGCATGACGTGCAGTATCGGCGGCTGGCCGGAATGCTGAGCCGGCGCGGATTCGACACCGCCATCACCATCCAGGTGTTGGCAGATGTGCTAGGTGAGTAAGCCACGGGTCAAGTGCCTCGGGCCAGCTGGTCGATTGGCACATTTGTGCTTGACCGAGGCCGGGGCCGGACATACTCTGCAGTCACGAGGTATCTGCCAACGCCTGAACGATATGACGAAAGCCCGGACGAAACAGCGTTCCGGATGTAGTAAGCGATGAAAGTCAGTTTCTTCTAATTGAGAGGATTTAATGGGGAACCCGACGTTCACTGACTGAACGTCGACTGATTTGCATATTCGCGTTGCGGATCCCCTTGAGGTACACGTGCAAGCGTGTAGACAGGAGCGCAACGGTGACCGGGATCTTTCAAGCACTTGTAGTTGTCGGCCTCTTCTTACTTACCGCCGTGGTCGGCGTAGCCACCTTGGTCATGGTTCGACGCGGACACAATGACAACACCCGTCAGCAACGTGGAGCTGCTCATTCAACGGTGTTGACGTTACCGTCTAGCTCTGGGCCAGCAAGCGAGCGCCGTGCCCAGCTAGGCAGCTCCGATTCCGGCTCAGGTGAAGAGGACGGGGCGGACGCGGAGCTGGACGACTTGCGCGCGAAAGCGAAGACATTGCTCGCCTCAGCCCAAACCGCCCGGGCCGAGGCTGAGGAAGAATCACTCGCTCGGCGGACCGAGCTTCGGGAGTTGCGTGCCGACCTGGAACGTCGCGAACAGCGCCTGTCGGATCGCGAGGAACGTCTCGACAGCGACGTACGAGGGCTGGAGGACAAGACCCGCCAGCTTGAGGAGCTCAAGAACGAGCTCGAGAATCAACGCCGGATGCTCGCCGATCTCGAGACGCAGCAGCAGCTCACGCTGGAGCGGATCGCGGGAATGACTGCTGAGCAGGCGAAGTCGGAGCTCGTTGCGGCAGTCACCCACGATGCGAAGCGGCAGGCGGTTCTTCTCGCTCGAGACATCGAACGGCAGGCGACCCGGGAGGCAGACGCGAGGGCGCAAACGATCATCGTGGGAGCCATCCAACGTCTGGCGTCTGAACTGACCTCAGAGTCCGTGGTCTCGGCGGTTCACCTTCCTGGCGACGATATGAAGGGTCGAATTATCGGTCGAGAAGGCCGTAATATTCGGGCCTTTGAGCAAGTGACCGGAGTGAATGTGATGATCGACGACACGCCGGAGGCCGTATTGCTGTCGTGCTTTGACCCGGTGCGGCGAGAGACCGCTCGCATGACATTGACGGAGCTGGTTGCTGACGGCCGCATCCATCCGGCTCGCATCGAGGAAGTACATGAGCGGAGCAAGAGCCAAATCCAGGCTCAGTGCCTGAGAGCCGCCGAGGATGCCATGGCTGAGGTGGGAATCTCTGATTTGCATCCGGCGCTTGTCCCAGTTCTCGGCACGCTGCGCTATCGCACGTCGTACGGCCAGAACGTCCTCAAACACTTAGTCGAGAGCGCCCACATCGCTGCGCTGATGGCGGCCGAACTGGGGCTCGACATTGCTCACTGCAAACGTGCCGCCTTTCTGCATGACATCGGCAAGGCGCTGACCCATGAGGTGGAAGGGTCGCACGCTATCGTCGGCGCCGATCTGGCTCGCAAGTACGGCGAGCATGCCGATGTGGTGCATGCCATTGAGGCCCACCACAGCGAGGTCGAGGTACGCACCGTCGAAGCTGTTCTGGTTCAGGCTGCCGACGCAATCAGCGGCAGTCGGCCGGGAGCTCGCCGAGAGAGCATCGAGGCATATGTGCAGCGTCTGGAACGGCTCGAGGAGATCGCCGCTGCGCGAGACGGCGTGGACAAGGTTTTCGCAATGCAAGCCGGCCGCGAAATCCGGGTCATGGTGGCTCCGGAGGTCGTCGACGACATTGAAGCTCAAGTTCTGGCTCGCGACATCGCCAAGCAGATCGAGGAGGAGCTCACCTACCCGGGCCAGATCAAGGTCACGGTCGTACGGGAGTCCAGAGCAACTGAGACCGCTCGTTAGGTCTGACCGGGGGCTGCCAGCGCACCGCCCGGCGCAAGCGACGGACTCATCATCGGTTCCAACGCGGGTTGCTTCGGCCCGCGTCCCCGGGCCTGCAGTCTGCGCTCCAGGTAACGGGCGAGCCGCGTCAGCAGATAGTTGATGATGATGAACATTGCGGCCAGCACGATGAAGGTCGGGATCAGGTTTCCTTTGAGCGAGGCCAGGGTCTGGCCGCTGCGGACCAGCTCCGGGTACAAGATCAGGAACCCCAGCGCAGAGTCCTTCAAGATCACGACGAGCTGGCTGACGATGGACGGCAGCATCAAGGTGATGGCCTGCGGCAACAGCACCAGCCGAAGCGTCGCGAAGGGTGTCAGCCCAATGGCCAGGCCCGCTTCCCGCTGACCCGTTGGCAGCGACCCGACTCCGGAGCGGATGAGCTCAGCGATAACGGAGGAGTTGTAGAACGTCAGACCCGCGATCACGCCCAACAGCGGAAGAGCCGCGCCGGAAATCTGGAGACCGAAGAGGAAGAGGTAGTAGGCGAAGAGCATCATCATCAGCACCGGCACGGCGCGGAAAAACTCCACGAAGACGCCACAGGCCACCCGGACCGCTCTCAGCTGAGACAAACGGCCCATGCCCAGCAAGATTCCGCCGATCATCGCGAGGATGACTGAGAAAAAGGCCGCAACCAAGGTGGCCTGCAGACCTGGCAGCAGGTAGGAGGTCCAGGTCACCGGGTCAATGAACGGGCTCCATTTGGCGGCAGTGAACTGGCCTTTCGCGGCGAGCGCCCTCACTAGTAGGAAGAGGAGGGCAAGGATGCCGAGGCTGCCAACAACCGCAATGATGAGGTGGCGGGTGCGTGCCTTGGGACCTGGAGCGTCGAACAGCACGCTCGTTTCGGCAGTCATCGCTTCACTGCCAGTCGCCGCGACAAGGTGGTGAAAAAAATCCCGAGGGGAAGCGTCAAGATCACGAATCCTGCTGCCATGATCCCGAAGATGATGTAGATCAGGTCGGGACGGAACTCGATCATGCCCTTCATGAGATAGGACGCCTCGGCCACGCCAATGGTGGCCACAACCGTAGTGTTCTTCGTGAGCGCGATCATCACGTTCCCCAGCGGGGCTATCGCTCCGCGGAACGC
>JBKOUS010000163.1:0-8981 GCA_046723505.1 Actinomycetota bacterium | reverse complement strand
CGGTGGCGCTGGGTACCAACACCGATCCCTATCAGCGGGCGGAAGGTCGCTACCGGCTGATGCCCGGGATCATCGCCGCACTGGCCGGGTCCGGCACTCCCTTCTCGATCTTGACCAAAGGCACCACGGCGCGCCGGGATCTGCCGCTGCTATCCGTCGCGAATCGTGCGGTGCCGGTCAGCATGGGGGTCTCTATCGCACTCCTCGATGAGAACATCCATGGAGCACTCGAGCCTGGTACGCCGACGCCCCGAGCCCGGCTCGACCTGGTTCGCGCCGTCGTGCAGGCGGGTCTGCCATGCCAGGTGCTCGTCGCGCCGATCCTGCCGATGATCACGGACAGCGATGAGCAGATCGATGCCCTGCTCGCACAGATTGCTGCCGCGGGAGCCACCGGCGCGACGGTGTTCGCGCTGCACCTGCGCCCCGGCGCTCGGGAGTGGTTCCTGCGCTATCTCGGTATGCATCATCCGCGGCTGGTCGGCCCATACGCTCAGCTTTACCGCAAAGGCTCTTACGTCACCCGCTCGTACGCCGCCGACCTGGCTCGCCGCTCAGCGGTGCTGCTGCGCAAACACGGACTTGACCGGAGGGACAGCATGCTGCGGATACCTGACACCCGCACAGCACCGGTGCCGCCACACCTGGCCCTGAGCGAGCCAAGCCTGTTTTGATGCCCTCTTGCCGTCGATAGCAAGGCCCGAGTATCAACGCAGGTCGCGGAAGAAGGCCCGAAGGTCCTCGACCAGCAGGGCTGGCTCTTCCATGGCAGGGAAATGTCCGCCCTCGGTGTGCTCGCTCCAGTAAGCCATCTGCTGCTCCGGGTCCATAAAGCGCCGCATGATGGGTTCGGTGTTGAACACCACCCAGGCGCTCGGTACGCCAGACGGCGCAATCCAGTCGAGGTCGGAGTGCTCTGCCTCGGACAGGAAGCGGGCCGCGCTTGCGCCGCTGCGGGTAAACCAATAGAGGCTGACGTTGGTCAACAGCTGATCCCGATCCACTGCCTCGTCCGGGGTCTTCGACGCTGGGTTGGTCCAGGTCTGGAACTTCTCGACAATCCAGGCAAGCTGCCCTACCGGAGAGTCAGTCAGTGCTGCCGCGATCGTTTCGGGCCGATGGCCCTGCAAGTCGAGGTAGCCCCGCTCGGCGCGCCAGGCCGTCCGTTCCTGCTCGACTCGTGCTCGCTCCTCCTCTGTGAGGTGGTCTGGAATAGGGAACTGCTCCCCCGCCAGGCCTAGCGAACCAGGATCGGTGACCACGAGTGTGCCAACCACATGCGCAGCGTCCGTGGCACCAAGCCGACCGCTGACGCCGGCGCCGATGTCCCCACCATGGGTGCCATATCGCGAGTAGCCCAGCCGTGCCATCAGCTCCGCGAAGGCCGCCGTGGTCCGCCCGAGCTCCCACCCGGCTTGCCGCACCGGAGTGGAAAACCCGAAGCCGGGCAGAGACGGGATCACGAGGTCGAACGCGTCCTCGGGATTGCCCCCGTGAGTGCGGGGATCACTCAGCGGTCCGATCAGGTCAGTGAACTCGACCATCGACGATGGGTAGCCGTGGGTGATCAACAGTGGCAGCGCATCCGCTTCGGGAGAGCGGACGTGCAGGTAGTGGATTTGCTGACCATCGATTTCGGCAATGAACTGCGGGATCTCGTTGAGCCGGGCCTCCTGAGCCCGCCAATTGAACCCGTGGCGCCAGTAGTCGGTCAGCTCTTTGAGGTAGGGCAGTGGTACGCCGCGCGCGAAGTCGGTACGGGCGTCCGGCGGGGGCTCGGGCCACCGGGTCGCGTCGAGGCGGCGATGGAGGTCATCCAGCTCGGAGTCGGTGATTTCGATGTGGAACGGGCTGAGTGCGGTAGTCATGGCCACCAGGCTAAAGGCAATCGCGGAAGACTTCGTTCCGCGACTGCTGACAAACTTAGAGATTGTGTGGCCGACATCGACGCGCCTGCTTCAGTTGCTGGCAATGCTGCAAGCCCGGCGAGACTGGTCCGGGAAGGACCTGGCCGCCCGGCTCGAGGTGAGCACCAGGACCATTCGGACCGATATCGAGCGGCTCCGGGCACTCGGCTATCCGGTCGATGCGACGCCTGGCGTGGGAGGTGGCTACCGCCTCGGCCAGCAGACGACTATGCCGCCGCTGTTACTTGACGACGAAGAGGTGATCGCAGTGGCTGTCGGGCTCCGTACCACCACTGCCTCTGGCGTCACGGGCATCGAGGAGGCTTCGCTGCGTGCGCTTGTCAAACTCGAGCAGCTCATGCCCTCCCGGTTACGGCATCGAATCGACGCTATGCGGACCGCAACCGTAAGCGTCCCTGGAACCGGGCCAACGGTGGATTCGGCAGTACTGGGCGCGATTGCTGCGGCGATTCGAGCCAGCGAACGACTGCGCTTCACTTATGTCGACTACCAGGGCAACCAGACCATAAGAAACGCGGAGCCAGAGCGGCTCGTGGTATGGGGCCGCCGCTGGTATCTGCTTGCTTGGGACGTTGAGCGGAATGACTGGCGCATATTCCGGGTGGACCGGATCACACCCAAGACGCCGAGTGGTCCCCGATTCAAGCCGCGGACGCTGACCGACGATGAGGCAGCGAGTTATGTGCAGCGCTCCGCAGGCACTGCTACCTGGAGGTATCGGGCTCGAATTCGTATCCATGCGCCAGCTGATCAGGCGCGAGCGCTGCTGCCGCTGGCGGTGTCGGTGTCGGCTGACGGACCAGATCACTGCATCATCGAGGTGGGCTCTGACACCCCGCACCAACTTGCCCTTTACATCGGGCTACTTGATGTGGACTTCGAAATCCTTGACCCACCGGACCTCGCCGAAGCCTTCATCCGCCTCGCCGATCGCTACCAGCGAGCGGTCAAGGGCCAATAGCACCGGCCCTCACCGCAGGGTGATGGGAGGCATCCGCAGCGCTATGTCTGCCGGCAACCCCAGTGCAGCGGCCACGTCACCAAGGCCGGGCCAGGCAGCGCCAACCCACGTCCGTGGATCCTCACTGTTCTTCGGCCGACTGAGCCGCGCCAGCGGCGGAATGCGGATGGCACCCAGCGCAGGTGCATCCTCGGGCAGCTTCGCGCGTTCCCGGGCGATGCGAACTGCGTCACGAAGGCCGCCCAGCTCGTCAACCAGACCGGCCTCGAGCGCGTCTCGGCCGGTCCATACGCGACCCCGCGCAACGGCTTCAATCTCCGCCACCGGGCGATTCCGTCCGGCGGCGACCTTGGCCACGAAGTCGTCGTAGGCGGCGTCGATTATTGTCGCGAACCGAGCTCGCTCGTCCTCGCTGAACCCCTTCCGAGTTGAGAACATCAAGGCCCGCGCGCCTTGCTGGACGGTGTCTTTGCTGAGTCCGACGCGTTCCAGTAGGGCGTCCACCACCAGCTTGAAGCCGAAGACCCCGATCGAGCCAGTCAGGGTTGCGGGCAACGCCACGATCACATCAGCTGGGCAGGCAATGTAATAGCCGCCCGACGCCGCAATATCGCCCATCGAGGCAACGACCGGCTTGCCGGAGTCGCGCAGCCGTAATACCTCGCGCCAGATCACTTCCGACGCCACCGCCGAGCCTCCCCCCGACTCGACGCGGAGCACCACGGCCTGGGCCCGATCATTGTCGTGAGCAGCACGGAGCTGTGCTGACACGGTGTCGCTGCCGGCCTGGCGACCCATCGGACTACGCCGGGTGCGTCCGGTCACGATCGCTCCCCGAACATCGACGACAGCAACGTGACCGCGGCGGTGAGGCGGTGGAGCAAGCTCGCGGCGCGGCCGCCATCGGTCGGCGAAAAGCAGTTCAGGTTTGCCGTCCGTACGAGCGCGCAGCTCCTCGTACACCTGATCGCGGTAACCGAGTCGATCCACCAGGCCGACGTCTCGTGCTTCAGCTGCAGTCCGGGGCCCGGTGTTGATCAGCTCGCGTACCCGATCGTGGTCCAGTCCACGGGCATCGGCGATGGTCTGCACTGCATCGTTGAACACCGATTCCGCCAGCCGCTGCAGCGCCTCCCGGTGTGCCGGGGTGTATTCGGTACGCAGCACCAGGTCGGGCGCATTCTTGTACTCGCGGCGCTGCTCCACCTCTGGCTCAACACCAAGCCGGTCGAGCGCGCCGCGCAGAAAGGTGGTCTCGATGCCGACGCCCAGCATGCCAATTCCTCCACCGGGCTGGAGCCACAGTTCACCGAAGGCAGTTGCCAAGACGTACGCGGCCATATCGCGCGTCGACCCTTCGCCAAAGCTTTCCGCCCAAGCCAGCGTCGGCTTGCCGCTCGCCGCGAATGCTTGCACGCCGAGCCGCAGTTCCTGCATCGTTCCCCACGGCCAGACACCGCCGACCTTGGCGATCAGCCCGACAACATGCCGATCCTCTGCCGCCTCATGCAGGGCGCGCAGGGTGGGACGCAGCAGCCGACGACCGCGGGCCCGCAGTCTGGCAATCGGGTCGTCCGCCTCCGGCGTAACGAGAGCCTCAGTCAGATCGAGTTCGAGAAGCAGGTTCGGCCGTCGGCCGGGAAAGGCAACCATGACGTCAACGGTAGGCCGCGCCGGCCGACGACCCCAACCGCGCTCTCAGCGTAGATCCAGTGGTGGGTCAGTCCATGACTCGGTCGACGGAGTACGCCGAAGCCTGCAGATGGAACAGCTCGGCGTACTGACCACCCAGGGCCATCAACTCATCATGAGTGCCCTGCCCAACGACCCGACCACGATCAAGAACGTAGATCCGGTCGGCGGTTCGTACCGTTGAGAACCGGTGGGAGATGATCAATGCGCTGCGACCGCGCAGCACCTCGTGTAGCGAGGAGAACATCTCGTACTCCGCCCGCGCATCGAGGGCCGCGGTCGGTTCATCGATGATCAACAGCCGCGCATTGCGATAGAACGCGCGCGCAATCGCCACCTTTTGCCACTGGCCGCCGGAGAGCTCGTGTCCGCCGGTGAATAGAGGCGACAGCGGCGTCTCGTAACCGGCCGGCAGCGCAGCCAGAAAGGAGTCGGCATCAGCGAGCTTCGCCGCCTCGCGGATCGCCGCATGATCGACTTCGTCGTCCGGTCGCGCCACTGCAATGTTCTCCTCGGCGGAGAGCGCGTACCGGACAAAGTCCTGGAAGATGATCGCTATCCGCTCCCGTAAAAGTTCCGGTCGGAAGGTGCGTACGTCGACGCCATCCCACCGGACGGCACCGCTGCCAGGCTCGTACAAGCCAGCCATCACTTTGGCCAGCGTGGTCTTGCCCGAGCCGTTCTCGCCCACCAGGGCGACCACCTCACCCCGGTTGATCTCGATGCTGGCGGCCTGAAGGGCAAGCGCGCTGCGACCGGGATAGGAAAAGCTCACGGCATCGGCGCGGATCCGTTGGAATTCTGCCGGCGGCGCGATCTCGCGCGACCCACCTTCCGCAGCCGGGGCCAGCGTGAGGAAGCCGTCCAGGTCATCGATGAACTGTCCGGATTCAAATATTGCTTGTACGCCGGCGAGACCAGACTGAATCTGACCGGCCAGCAGCCGGATGGCGACCAGGGCGGCACCCGCTTCAGCGATGGCGAGGCGGCCGGTGGAAATCAGCCACGCCAGCAAGAAGAAAATCAGCGCCAAGAGGACGGCGGAGCCAAGGCTGCCAGCCGCACCAAGCCTGGAGCGATGCCAGAGATGTTGCGCAAGATCGCGAAGGTAGTCTGCATACAAGGCGTTGAGGCGTTGACCGAAGTTGCGTCCGAGGCCGAACGCCCGCACTTCCTTGGCCTCATCCCGACCCGTCTGTACCCAGGTCAAGTAGCTCCGCAGTCGCATCGATTGCGTCTGCTGAGCCAGAAAATCGGCCTCCAACTGGCTCTGCCGCCGGCTCGTCAGCAGCACCGGCACCGCCCCGACCAGGAGCAGCGGCAGCAATGCGGGGTGCACCAATACGACTGCCGTCAATAACCCAGCACTGGCAGCCGCTCCCCCGGTCGTCGCCACCAGGCCATGGCTGATCTGGTACGGACGGGTCAGCGCATTGGCTTGAACGCGCTGCAGGCGATCGTAGAACCTCGCTGATTCGAACTTCCGCAGGTCAACTCGGGTGGCAACTCTCAATACCCGCTTCCACATGACGGCGACCACCAGCTCGCCGGCGTAGCGGCCGAGCCCCACCTGCACGGAGGCGATGACCGCCGTGACCGCGGTCAAGCCCGCCAGCAGCAGGACTGGCTGCACCAGGCTCCAAGGATCTCTTGTGCCCGAGATCTCCAGCACCGCTGTCAAAGCAAGCTGCACCGCAAGGATCTGCAGCGCGAGGGCAATCGCGTTCAGAAGCTGCAGCCCAATCAAGGCAAGAAAAGGCGTGCGTGCAGACTGCCAGACAATGGACAAGCTGCGCGCCATCAGACGGGTGAGCCGCCCTATCGACTTTCGCTGGTCCTGCGCCGGAGTCGCGAGGTCCATCGGGTCGATTTCACTCACCGTTGCATCGTAGGGTTGCTGGAACGCGTGCGTGGCGAGTTACGGCGAAGCGTGGCTGCGCTGCGGGCGCGATTTGCGCGACGGCGTAATGGGAAAGGGTGAGGAATGGGCAATGGAGCCGATGCGGGACGCCAACACGGACCGCAGTCGCCGGAACAGATCCGCAATGTCGTGCTCGTCGGGCCGGCGGGCGTCGGCAAGAGCACACTTTTCGAACGGTTGATAGCAGCGCGAGTTCCGGGCCGCCACCAGCGGGGTGAGCCGGCCCCGTCACTGTCGCTGGGCGCCGCCTCGATCTCCAGCGGTGATGTGATCGTCAATCTCTTGGACACACCCGGCAATCCCGACTTTGTCGGTGAAGTGCGTGCCGGGCTACGGGCGGCCGACGCTGTCTTATTCGTGGTATCAGCGAGTGACGAAATCGACGACGCGACCCGCCTGCTGTGGCGCGAGTGCGAGGCAACCCAGATGCCGCGGGCAATCGCGGTGACCAAACTTGAGCAGTCCCGGGCTGACTTCGAGGAGAGCATGGCTCGTTGCCGGCGGGTCTTCGGCGACGTCCAACCGGTCGGCGTACCGCTGATCGAGGAGGGGCATGTGGTCGGCGCGATCAATCTGCTACGTCGTACGGTCACCGATTACCGCAGCGGCGAACCGACCTTGCGGGAGCCCGACGAGATGGAAGCGGCGATCATCGAGGAGCACTGGGACCCACTGATTGAGTCGATCATCGAGGAGTCCGAGGACGAGACGCTGCTCGACCGGCACCTCAGTGGCGAACCGATCGACCTCGAAATCGTCCTGCCCGATCTGCGGGCGGCGATCGGCACTGGGCGGTTCTTCCCCATCATTCCCGCACACGCCCCCACCGGGATGGGCATTGAGGGGCTCTTCGAGCTCTTTGAGCAGGGATTCCCGTCCCCGGCATCGTCGCCGATACCGGCGGTCTATACGCCAGTTGGTCAGCTTTTCGGCCCACTGAGCTGTGACCCCGAGGGCCCGCTAGTCGCCGAAGTAGTACGGACTACCAGCGACCCGTTCGTCGGCCGGCTTTCGTTGGTGCGAGTCTTCTCCGGCACCCTCAGCCCCGACACAGCGCTGCATGTGTGCGGGCACCTGCAGCGGTTTGCGGCCCACCACGTCGACGGCCATGCCGATCATGACACCGACGACGAACGAGTTGGGCCGCTGTCGGCGCCCCTGGGCGACGACGCTCGACCGAAGCCGTACGCGATCGCCGGTGATCTTGTGCTGGTGTCCAAGCTGGCCGCTGCCGAGACGACCGATACATTGTCCAGCAAGGCCCGACCCGCCCTCGTGGAGCCCTGGCTGCTGCCCGAGCCCTTGCTGCCGGTTGCGCTCCACGCCACCTCTCGAGCCGACGAGGAGAAGCTGGGCTCCGCGCTGCAACGGCTGGTCGCCGAAGACGTCACGATGCGCCTGGAGCACAATCCTGAGACGCATCAGGTGGTGCTCTGGGCCATGGGACCGGCGCATGTGGACAAGCTGCTCAACGCCCTGCGGGAGTCCTGGCACATCCATGTCCAGGTGGAGCCAGTGCGAACCTCTCTCCGCGAGACCTTCATCCGTCCCACCACGGCGCAGGGACGGCTCGTTAAACAGTCCGGCGGACATGGCCAGTACGCGGTTTGCATGATGGAGATCGAGCCGCTGGAGCGTGGTGCCGGGTTCGAGTTCACCGAACGTGTGGTCGGCGGCGCGGTGCCCCGACAGTTCATACCCTCGGTGGAGAAGGGCACTCGAAACCAGCTGGCCAAGGGGGTCCTCGCCGGCTATCCGCTGGTGGATATCCGGGTGACCCTGGTCGACGGGAAGGCGCACTCAGTCGACTCCTCAGACATGGCATTCCAAACGGCGGCGGCAATTGCGCTCCGTGAGGCGGCCAATGAGTCGACTGTGGCGCTCCTTGAGCCGATCGACAAGGTGGAGATCACCGTCGCTGAGGACTCGGTCGGGGCGGTGCTGGCGGATCTGCGCGGCCGCCGCGGTCAAGTCCATGGCACCGAAACTGCCCCTGACCTGCCCGGATATGCCGTCATCCACGCCGAAGTGCCGGCGCATGAGTTGAGCCGCTACCCAATCGACCTGCGCTCGGTTTCGCATGGCACCGGCACCTTCAAGCGCTCGTTCGTGCGTTACGACTACATGCCGGCGGCGCTGGCCCGGGAGCTTACCTCCGCCTGAACGATCGTTCGGGCGGTGATCACATCGACCTCGTAGCCGTTCGCCGCGGCCTCCCGGTGCTGGGCCACTACGCCTGCGGCTACCGGACGCGCGATTACGAGTCTGATGCTGCTCGCGCATCGCACGCATGGACCCGCCGACTTCGTCGTCGCTCGCAGAGGAAAAGCGCCTCTGCTCCCTCCCCCTCAGCCCGGCGGGCGCGCGATTAGCCGACGCTCGCGGCAGAGGCTCGAACGACTCATTTGATTGCTTTAGCTCCCGTCGAGAGAGCCAGCCGCGCGCTCTAGAAAGCTGCGGGCGAATTGGATGTCTGAAT
>JBKOUS010000094.1:0-13467 GCA_046723505.1 Actinomycetota bacterium | reverse complement strand
CTGTTACGGGTTGCTCAACGCGAGTGTTCGGCAATGTCGGCGCCTATCTCTCGTCCCCACGCCGTCGCTCGGGCTAGCTCCCCATCGAGCAGTGGGCCCTCCATATCGTCGACGTAGAAGCTCTCGACGTGCTCGGCCCGTTCGAACCCGTGCCGGTGGGCGACCTTCGCCGCAGCCTTGGCGGCCGAACCGGGTAGGTGGCGCATCTTGGCCACCCGCGTGTCGAAGGTCGCGATGCGCTGCGAGTGCGGACCTGTCGGCAGCCCGTCCAGCCACTCTCGCAGGCCGACGTCGGGCTCGCCCTCGCCAGCTCCACGGTCGATGGCGTCCTTACGGGTGGTGGTCCGGCTCATGGAGAAAGCATGGGTCGGTCCGCCGGCCACGATAAGACTGACCTCCGGCCCGGGAGCGACAGGAGCCGAACCCACTTCGGCCAGCTCCACCTCCATCGACTCGCCTAAGCCGGCTGCGATGGCATCGGCCATCTTCTCGGTGTTGCCCCACATCGACTCGTACACCACCAGAGCTTTCATAAACACTCCTTCCTCAGATCGCTCATTCAGGCGCGCTCAGTCCACGCGATCGGTCCTGGGCTTGCTAGAGCCGAACGTCTTGTGATCAACCGCCACCAGTCGTTTCCGCCTTCAGCGCCGACCGTCGCCGGGTCCTGCAACAGCTCGTCGCGGTGTGCACCACATGCGACCGCGGCATGTTGATCCGTCGTCGGGCGAGGAGCTCGGCTGATCTGGCGACGCACCGCGCGACCGCGGCCCAGGCCTTAGCGAACGGTAGCGGAGACTGTGGTGACACGCTGAACTCTCAAAGCGAATCAGGTGGCACCTGATCGTCGCCAATCAGAATGATCAAACCTGCTGGCCCGGCCGGCTCAGGCCGCCGCTGCTGGCTGTTGCGGAACACCACCAGGCTGCGGCAGTGCACTCGCCTCCTCCTTGGCCTTGAGCCCGTCTGGGCCCGCGATGACATAAGCGGCGGTAGCAATAAAGACAAGGCCTAGCAAGCCGACAACAAGCAACACAACGCACCAGGTCTTGTCTGGCAGTTGCGCTGTGTTCAGCACTGCGCCTATCCAAGCCACGAAGTGCGCCACTGCTGCGAAGAGCAAGATCAACACCGCCAGCACCAGCAGGCCGAGCAACGTCCACGACAGCATGCCGGACTTGAGCCCGGTTACATCTGGCCCGCTCATGACGAAGATGTCGTTGCTGATCGCCAGGACACCCGTGACGCCCACCAACACCAACCCTGCAACCAGCCCGATGATGCTGCCCCAGAACAGCTTGACGATAAATGCCTTGGTCATCTCGACCACCTCCAAATTCCAGCCTGCGCGCTTATGTGTCAGAGACGGAGAGACCTTGGTCCCTAATCACACAGCCCAACGTCCGCCAGCCGGCCGACACGGCTATTGGGCGGGTCGGGCTTTGGCGCAGGCTAATCATGAGAGAAACCTCGGCCTGTTCGCGCGTACGTCTGACATCACAGCCGTCGAAACGCCTCGGCGCCCCTACTTCTTGCTCTGCGTGGCGTCGTCGCGAACCAGTCGTTCCAGGAATGCCTCGGCGAACCGCTTGACCTCGTCCCAGTCGGTGTAAACGTGGTCGCGCGAGGTGTCGGTACTCAAGCCGCCTGGCTTGTCGCTCACGATCTTCTTCATCATGAGGCGTTTGAGGAAGCCGTACTGGCGGTAAAGCAGGGCGCCGCCAAAAAGACCGACCTGCGCGGGACGCCAGCCCGTCTCCTGTTCAAAGTTCGCGACGTACGCCTCTGCGTTCGCCGGGTCGCCGTGTGCGGCGAGGCTCACCGAGAAGAACGCTGACGGAAGACCCTCAAGCTTCAGACGATTCTTCCGAACGAAGTCGACAATGTAGTCTTCGTGCTTGCCCATATGGATTGAGCCGCCGACGATCACTGCGTCGTATCCGTCCAGACCCGCACCCTTAGACTGCTTGAGATCCCGCGCCTGCGTCTCGATACCGTGACTACGAATTACCTCGGAAATACGATCAGCAATCCGCGCTGTCTGTCCTTCGGTTGTCCCGTACCCAATCAAGATCTTCGTCATAATCGCTCCGCCTTTCGCATTCCATTCCAATGTGCCTTCCTCGACATCGCAAGCTGCAGGGTCGAAGGTCCCGATGGGCCGGGACGCAGGATGGTTATCGGACCGCAACCGAGGCAAGGCCTCGTTGGTGTTTACGGCTCGAACCCCGGGGGTAAATTCATCTTTTTGAGGAGGACACATTTGCTATGAACATGTACGGCATATCGCGCCGCCGGTTCTTGCAGATCGCTGGGGCCGGGATGGCGGGTGCAGCGCTCGCGGGATGCACATCTGGAGAAGAGACGGTGCAGCCGCAAGTCGCGCCGGGCGTCCCCACGCCGTCGACCACATTCACTGAGCCGACGCGCAAGCTCTCCGGCGACCTGAAGATCCTGATGTGGAGCCACTTCGTGCCCGCAGCCGATAAGTGGTTTGACCCGTTCGTGCAGGAGTGGGGGAAGCAGGTCGGCGTCAACGTCACGGTCGACCACATCAACCAGGCCGAGATCCCGGCCCGCACCGCGGCTGAGATCCAAGCCAAGCAGGGCCACGACCTCATTCAGTACATCGCCACCTTCTCGCAGTTCGAGCCGAGCGTTGTCGACTTGAAAGACGTCGTGCAAGAGGCCGAGAAGCGGCACGGCAAGATGTTGGACGTCGTTCGCAAATCGAGCTTCAATCCGAACACCAACAAGTTCTACGCGTACTCGCCCGCCTGGGCTCCCGATCCCGGTGACTATCGAAAGAGCATGTGGGAGAAGGTCGGCTTGCCGAACGGGCCGACTACCTGGGACGAGCTTCTCAGGGGTGGGGCCGAGATCAAGAAGTCCCAAGGCGTCCAGATGGGCATCGGGATGTCACAGGAGATCGACTCAAACATGGCCGGCCGTGCCCTGATGTGGTCGTTTGGTGGTTCGATTCAAGACGAGAACGAGAAGGTCGTCATCAATTCGCCCGAGACCGTGGCGGCTGTGGAGTTCATGACCAGGCTCTACAAGGAGTCGATGACGCCTGAAGTGTTCTCGTGGAATGCCGCATCCAACAACCAGGGCCTTGTCGCCGGTCAGATGTCGTACATCCTCAATTCCATCTCGGCCTGGCGTACGGCACAGACCGAGAACCCATCGGTGGCCGATGACATCTCCTTTGTCAAGGCGCTGAAGGGCCCGAAGACCGCACTCGTTGCGCAACACGTCATGTACAACTGGATCGTCCCGTCGTTCTCGCCCAACGTCGATGCTGCGAAGGAATTCCTGCTTCACTACACCGCGAATCTGCCATCGGTGACCTACCAGTCAAAGCTCTACGACTTCCCCGCGTTCCCCGATGCGGTACCGGACCTGGACGGCTGGCTGGATAAGGATCCGTTCGGCGCCAACCCGCCAGACAAGCTCGCCGTACTCAAGGATTCGACTGACTGGTGCACCAACATCGGCCACCCCGGCCCAGCCAGTCCCGCCATCGGCGAGGTGTTGTACACCTTCGTCATTCCCAACATGTACGCCAAGGCAGCGCGCGGAGAGCTCTCCCCGCAGCAGTCCGTTGCGGAAGCCGAAAAACAAATCAACGGCATCTTCCAGAACTGGCGCTCCCGCGGGCTCGTCGCGGGATAGCCCACACGACTGGGAGGCACCAGTGGCCGTCGTCGAGGTTCGCAACCTGACGAAACAGTTCGACGGCGGACGCGGCCACGGCCACGTCCGCGCAATCGATGGCATCAACCTAGCGACGCGTGAAGGCGAATACCTCGTGTTGTTAGGCCCGTCTGGCTGCGGTAAGACCACGCTGTTGCGCACCATCGCCGGCCTCGAGGATCCCACCGACGGTGAGGTGCTTATTGGCGGCAATGTCGTCAACGGCCTGCCGCCCCGACTGCGACGCATCGCGATGGTGTTCCAGAGTTATGCGCTGTATCCACACAAGACGGTCCTTGACAACATCGTCTTTCCACTCAAGGCTGCCCAGCTCGATAAGGCAGAACGCGAAAGCAAGGCCCGCTGGGCCGCGGAGTTGCTGGGCATCGATCAACTGCTCAACCGCCGCCCGCGGCAACTCTCCGGCGGCGAACGGCAACGCGTCGCGCTGGCGCGAGCAATGGTACGGGAACCCCAGGTCTTCCTGCTCGATGAGCCGCTGTCCAACCTCGACGCCAAACTACGAGCGAGCGCTCGGGACGAGCTCAAGCGATTTCAGCAGCGCGTCGGGACTACGACGATCTATGTAACGCACGACCAATCGGAGGCGATGGGCCTCGGCGACCGGATTGCGGTGATGGAGCTGGGTCGGGTGCGACAGCTGGCTCCGCCTGTGGAGGTGTATGACGATCCGGCGGACACGTTCGTCGCGACGTTCCTTGGATCGCCACCGATGAACTTGGTACCCCGCGACGGCCATCTCGTCGGATTCCGACCCGAGCACCTGCTGCCGGAGGATGTGGTGCCCGGGGAACACAAGATCCGGGTGCCGTTTACGGTGGACCGAATCGAGCATCTGTCGGGTGATCGACACCTGTACGGGACCGTGCACCGGCTTGGCGAGGAAACGCGCGTCATCACCCGCCTCCCGGCTACCGTCACCCTTCCCGTGGAAACTGGCGAAGAGCACAAGTTCGCAGTTGCCGCAGATCGATTGCGGTTCTTCGATGCAAGCACTGGTGAGCGGTCGGAACCCATGCCGTTACGCGAAGGCTAGGCATGGTACAGACGACGGCACGAGGGCCCGACACCCAGGTGGCAGCCGGAGACAGGGGTGGTCGCCGCGATCGTCGGGGCCTTGCCGACCGAGAAGGGTTCCTCGCCTGGGCGATGCTGCTGCCCTCGGTCGTCTACATCGTCTTACTGGTCGGGCTTCCGCTGCTGTTGGCCGTTGCTTTTTCGTTCAGCGATGTCACCGCTGGGGATCCCTCATTTGACTGGAACGGTCTGGCGAACTATCGACAGATCTTCGACGACCCGGTGTTCTGGCAATCGTTGCGAAACACCATCATTTTCACCGCCGGTTCGATGGTGCTCATCGTGGTGTTCGGGAAGGTGCTGGCTAACATTCTCGTTGCCGATTTCCATGGCAAGTGGATCGTACGATTCCTCGTTCTCCTGCCGTGGACCACCCCAGTGGCGTTGTCGGCCATCGCGTGGCTGTGGATGCTGGACTCGATCTTCAGCCCCATCGACTGGATGCTGCGCCAGGTCGGGCTGATCAACGGCAACATGTACTGGCTTGGCCGGCCCAATCTCGCCCTGATCTCAGTCATCGCGGTCCACGCGTGGCGGCTCATCCCCTTGGCTGCCGTCATCATGATGGCCGGGCTGGTCGCAATCCCGAACGACATCAAGGAGCAGGCCGAGGTTGATGGTGGCGGCTACTGGCGGCGGATGTTCGAGATCACGATCCCGCTGATGATGCCGCTGATCGCCGTTGCGGCCTTGTTCGGCGCGATCGTGACGTTCACCGACATGACGGTCGTCTACGTACTGACACGCGGAGGCCCGACGAACTCGACACAGGTGCTCGCATCGTGGGCGTTCTTCCGCGGCATCGAGGGGGGCGATATCGCGCAAGGCGCGGCGGTGGCGCTGTTCCTCTTCCCGCTGTTGCTCGCCGCAGCCGTTCTCATTCTCCGCGCGGTCCGTCGCATGGAGGTGTTGTGACATGGCGGCCGTCGATACATCAGTCGACACCAATGCGTCGGTCGACACCCTTCGGCGTCGCGCAATCCTTCGTCACCGACTGGCTCGTGTGGGTCTGTACCTCGCCGCCATTGCTGCCGCACTCATCTGTGCCGGTCCGTTCTTGTGGTCGTTGATCACTGCGTTTAAGCAGAGCCCGGACCTCTATCAGCGAGACAACAACCCGTTCCTGTACAACCTGCCGTCGACCCGGATGCACGTGCGGTACCTGTTTCAGGAGACAGCCTTCCTCACGTTCCTTTGGAACACGCTCTGGGTGGGCCTGCTCGTAGTTGCGATCACCTTGGTCCTCAGTCTCCCCGCCGCATACGCACTTGCCCGGCTTGACCGGCCGTGGTCGGGCCCCATGGCCATCGCAATCTTTTTCGTCTACCTCGTGCCGCCCACGTTGTTGTTCCTGTCGTTGTCGCGTCTCGTGGTCGCCGTTCACCTGCAGGACAACACCTGGTCGCTGGTGCTCGTCTATCCCACCATCACCATCCCCGTATCGGTGTGGCTCTTGGTCGGCTTTCTCAAGAGCATTCCGAAGGACATCGAAGAGCAAGCCATGGTGGACGGTTATAGCCGATTTGGCGCCTTCATACGAGCCGTCGTGCCACTCGTCTTTCCAGGGATCGTCGCAGTCATCGTCTTCAGCTTCACGCTGACGGCAAGCGAGTTCATCTATGCGCTCGCTTTCATCGCACCGACCGCTGAGAAGGTGATCAGTACCGGCGTACCCACGGAACTGGTGCGCGGTGACGTCTTTTTCTGGCAGTCACTTCAGGCAGCAACCGTCCTCGTGGCGTTTCCGATTGCGTTCGTCTTCAATCTGTTCTTGGACCGGTTCATCGCCGGCTTCACCATGGGCGCCGTCAAAGGTTGATCGGGTCAGGCAGCAGCTAAAGTCCTGCTTCTGCCGCGGATGTAGCATCGGCGCCGATGAGCGACGCGGTTACGCCGATCGACTATGCCATCGCCGACCCACTTAACGCGGGTCGAGCGGCGTTCACCCGTCACGCCTGGCAGGAGGCGTTCGAGCTACTCACGCGTGCCGACGCGGGTGTGGGCCTCGCGGGACCGGATCTTGAGTCGCTCGCGACAGCGGCGTTCTTCGCCGGACGTGCCGACCTTCGTACGCCGACGCTCGAGCGCGCATTCGCGGCCTACCAGCACACGGCTGAAGTGATCCGTGCCGCCTTCATAGCGGTTGAGGTCGCCAGCGCGTTTTCACTGCGAGGCAAGACCTCGGTCGCCTCCGCCTGGGTCCGACGCGCGGAGCGCCTCCTCGACGGCCATGCCGAGTCGTACGCTCATGGTTTTCTGGCGTTGATCAAATCCGATCTGGCGAAGACGACCGGTGACATCCCGAGGGCCCTCGAGCTCGCTGCCGAAGCCGTCGCGATCGGTAAGCGCACAGGTCATCAAGACCTCCACGCGTACGCTCTGGCCACCCAGGCGACTCTGAAGATTGCGACCGGGGCGATTGGGGAGGGAATCGGCCTGCTCGAGGAGGCTGCGATCGACGCAGTCAACGGAGAGCTTTCTCCGCTGAGGGCCGGGATCACCGCGTGCCAGATGATCGCGGCCTGCCGCGATCTCACCGACTACCGGCGCGCTACCGAATGGATCGAGCTGACCGACCGCTGGTGCGAGATCGAGTCGGTCCATGGCTTCCCCGGCGTCTGCCGTTTGCACCGGGCGGAAATCGTCGCGCTCCAGGGCGGCTGGCAGCTGGCAATTGAGGAGCTCGAGCGCGCGATCGAAGAGCTGCGAAAGTTCGAAGCCATCCCCGTCATGGCCGATGGGCTCTACGCGATCGGCGACATCCGGCGGCTACAGGGCGACTTCGAGGGCGCGAAGCAGGTCCTTCAGGAGGCGCATGCGCTCGGCCGGAGCCCCCAGCCGGCGCTGGCGCTTATCCGACTCGAGTCCGGCAACGTGAAGTCCGCGGCCGCGGCAATGGAGGCGGCGCTGGCGGAGGCGTCGTGGAATTCGATGGCGCGTCTCCGGCTCCTTGCTGCGCAGGTGGAGATCGCGCTCAAGGCGGGCGATCTCGACCGCGCCCGGGTGGGCCTCGAGCAGCTCGCCGAGCTCGTCGAGGAGGCCAGCCCGCCCGCCCTCCGCGCCGCCCTCGCTTACGCGCATGGGCGGGTGCTGCTCGCCGAAGGTGATGGCATTGGATCGGCACGGGAGCTGCGGGCCGCGCTCCGGCTCTGGCGCGAGGTCGGATCGACGTACGAGATCGCGCGCACCCGCGCGGCACTCTCCCGGGGACTGCGCGTGATCGGAGACGACGACGACGCCGACCTCGAGTTGCGGGCGGCGCGCGACGAGTTCGAGCGCCTCGGTGCGAGGCCCAACCTAGCGGCTGTCGAGACCGAGTTGCGTGAGCTCGAAGAGCGTCGTGCGGGCCGGGCGCAGGTGCGCATGGCCTTCCTGTTCACCGACATCGTCGGCTCGACGCGGCTCGCGGAGGCGCTCGGCGACCATGCGTGGGAGCGTCTGCTCGGCTGGCATGACGAGATGCTCCGGGCGGAGGTTGCCCGCCACGGCGGGCGGATCGTCCACTCGACCGGTGATGGATTCTTCGCCGCATTCGATACCGCACGACAGGCGATCCGCAGTGCGATCGCGATCCAGCGTGCGCTTGCCTCGCACGCGATGACCAGCGGATTTGCGCCCCCCGTTCGGATCGGGTTGCATTCGGCCGACGGGACGCAGCGCGGCGACGACTTCAGCGGGGTGGGGGTGCACGTGGCCGCCCGGATCGCGGCACTCGCACGTGGCGGCGAGATCCTCGCCTCGGCCGATGCGTTGGCCGAGGGCGGCGAGGTCCCGACCGGCAACGCGCGCGAGGTCGAGATCCGCGGAGTATCCGAGCCAGTCAGCGTCTCCTCAGTGGTCTGGGTGGAGCAGCAGAGCTGACACACCGCACCGACGCGGTGCTCGTTAGTTCACTTGCCAAAGGTTGCCGCCTCGTTTTGCTGAGCGGCGGTTGCGTCGGCGGCCGGCCCTATCGGCCTCACCCCCAGGGGGCGATCGGGCCCTGGCCTGCTGGTGGGACGATGCTGCAGAGGTTCGTCCAGCTCGGGCAGTCCGAGCAGGGGAGGCAGGGCAAATCGTGGACCAAAACTCATCGACCGCAGCACCGTCCAAAGCGCTGCGGCGCGTACTCGCTCCGCTGGCACTCGCGCAATTCATCTGCAGCTTTGCCGGCTCCAATATGAACGTGATGATCACCGACATCAGCGAAGACCTGGACACCACCGTCGAGGGCGTTCAGATCGCCATCACGCTCTTCTTGTTGGTGATGGCAGCGCTGATGATCCCCGGCGGCAAGCTAACCGACCGCTTCGGCCGCAAGCGCTGCTTCATTGTCGGCCTTGTTGTCTACGGCGTCGGCGCCTTGATCAGTGCCCTGTCTCCCGGACTAGGGGTGCTTATTCTCGGTAACTCGATCATGGAGGGGATTGGCACCGCGCTGCTGATTCCGCCGGTTTACATCCTCGCAACGCTGCTATTCACCGAGATGACATCGCGAGCCCGCGCCTTTGGCGTCATTAGCGCATTGGGAGGCATCGGCGCTGCAGCGGGCCCGCTGATCGGCGGCCTCATCACTTCTGCGATCAGCTGGCGCGCGGCCTTCATCTTCCAAGCCCTCATCATCGCTGTGATCGTTTTCTTGAGCCGGAAGATCGCCGATCCGCTACCGCCCGACCCGAGCAGCTCGTTTGACACCGGCGGCGCTGTCCTCTCGGCCATCGGGCTGGTGCTCTTGGTCACGGGCATCCTTGCGGCAGACAACAATGTCTGGCTAATGGTGATCTTGATCGTCGCCGGTGGTCTCGTCCTGCTGTTGTTCTTCCGATCAGCGCGCGCTAAGGAGCGGGCCGGCAAGGAGCCGCTGCTTTCCACAAGCCTTTTCCGCAATCGCACGTCAAATCTCGGGATGGTGACCCAAAACACGCAATGGCTGATGCTGATGGGCACCTCGTTCGTGGTCTCGGCCTATCTGCAGGTCGTCCGCGGCTATAACGCAATCCAGACCGGCATCATCTTCACTGCCGCGACGCTCGGCCTGCTGGCCTCCTCACTCGCAGCAGAGCGTCTGGCGAAGCGGCGTGCGCAGCGGAGCCTCATCCTTGCCGGATTCGTTCTCACGATCGCGGGCGTCGGTGTACTGCTGTTGTTGGTGAGCGGTTCTCCAACAGCATGGGCGTTTGCGCCAGGCCTGCTTCTCATTGGACTTGGTCTTGGCACAATGCTCACGCCATCGGTCAACATTGTGCAGTCCAGCTTCCCCGAGAGTCAGCAAGGCGAGATCTCCGGTCTGTCTCGCAGCGTGTCCAACCTCGGTTCCTGCCTCGGAACTGCCATCGCCGGCACGATCCTTGTTGCCGGCATCACCACGACACCAGGTCGCGCGTACGCGCTTGCAATGACTGCGCTAGCAGCGGTTGGAGTCATTGGGCTGGTTGCCGCGGTGCGTCTACCGTCAGAGCTCCGGTCGGCAACTGCCCACGATGCCGCGCAGCAAGATGGTCCTCGCGATCGACTCACTCGAGGCGAGTGAGGCTACTCCATCGGGCTGTGGACTACCCCTCTAGGGCCTCGCTGCCCGCGTACCCTGCGGGTCTGGCTGGCGCAGGTAGGTGGCGAGCGCCCAGATAACCAGGACGTCGATGGCGATAACCATGAGCGACCACCAGGGCGAGTACGGCAACCAGACGAAGTTGAGAATCGCTGATATTGCCGCGACGACCATGCCTGCGACACGGGCCCACGTCGCGCCTCTCAGGAGAAAGATGCCGATTGCCAGCAACGCCAGGCCGACCAGAAGGTGTAGCCAGCCCCAAAGAGTGAGGTCAAAGGCGTAGATGTAGTTCGGCAGTGCGACGAGCCACTGGTCGTGCACAATTCCCGCCAAGCCCTCGACGGCCTGGAAGGCCCCGCCGACGATCATCATCACGCCGGCAAAAACGGCGATGCCATGAGCCCAGGGACTGACACTCTGGGTGCCTGCCCTTGGTGTCCTGGTGTCTGCCATTGGTGTCTTGCCTCCAATTCTGCTTTAGTCTGAACTCGACTACAGATGAACGTACGTGGCAGCGGGCATCGGTTGATCACCCGCCAAGGGTGAATGGATACGCGCACATGAGCGAGAAAATCGCATTGTCAAAGCGTTCGAAGCGTACAGGAAGAGCCGGCCCAACGGACGCCAGATCGGCGAGATTGAATGTGAAGCTCCCCCAGATCCTTCGGGCTGTCCTTCGGACTGGCATTCTCTGGCGCCATCATGCTGGCCGCGCTCGCTTTCTCCTCTGCCAACCTGGCCCAGGAGAGCACCGTCCTGCCGCGGTCTGACACGGAGGGGGTCGCCGCCGCGCTCGAGGACGATGCGGAGGTGATGAGCAATACCCAGCTGATCGAGCTGCTGATCCGCATCAATAACGAGGCTCGGCCGTTCGCGCTCCAAGTGCCTTTGCTCGTCTATGATTGCCGGCCTGCTCGGTCTGAAATTCGTTCCGGATGGGCCGCCTGCCTGACGTGACCTCGTCCGGCAGCTGAGGGAATGTCGGTTGATGACGAACGCAGCTGCATCCGCCGGGTGGCTCCGGCGACGGGAGAGACCCATTAGGCTCCGTCTCACCCGGATCAGTCAGGACCAGGGGAAGAGGCCGCATGACCTTCGTGGAAGTCATCGACTTTGTCGCGAGGTGCCTGGAAGGCGCTGGCGTCGCCGTGATCGTCATCGGTGCGCTGGTTGCAACGGTGCTGGCAATTCTCCGCCTGACCCGGCGAGAGCCCGCATACGACCAGTTCCGTAAGGAGCTAGGGCGATCCATCCTGATTGGCCTCGAGTTCCTTGTCGCCGGAGACATTTGCCGCACTGTCGCCGTCACGCCAACTTTAGAAAATGTCGCGATATTGGGATTGATTGTGTTTGTGCGTACCTTCCTCAGTTTCTCGCTAGAGCTCGAAATCACCGGAAGATGGCCCTGGCAGAGCGCGCCCCCAGCAATCTCGGCCCACCACTGACAGTGCTCGCGCGACCGCTGCCTTGAAAGTTGCTGGGTTTTGGGCGGAGGGTGCCGTCGGAAGTGATCGCCGACAGCACTGATCCCCAGTTGCACCTCGCAGGTGATTCCGGCGCGACGTGTCGACGTCTGTGATGGGAGACGTACGCGTTCTCGGCCGAAAATCGGTCCGTTTTCACGTCTGTGATGACAAACGTACGGGTCACGCCGCACCGGGATGACGCCGGCCTGCAGGGGTCACATAGGCAGAGCCTCATACACCTCAACGCTTCCGCCGGACTGCAGGACCGGACATCCATCAGCCTTGTTTACAGCTTCGGTCAGAGACTCAGCGTTGACAATCGAATAACCGCCCAGCTTGGACGTCGCGCCGTCGCTAGCACCGCCAGCCGTGACCGTCGAGCTAGCGCTGAACGGGTTGCCCATGTCGACTACCGAGTCGCCGAGCGACCCGAACCAGGACGTCCAGAGCTGCATTGATTCCTCCTGAGCTTCAGGGGTCTCCGCGATCTGTCCGCCGCTGTACAAGTACAGGAACTTGGCCATCATGTCCTCCTCTGTGTGGTCAGCTCGCCAGTGCGATCCGACGATGAATGGCATCACTGGTACGACGGATGTGCCCGCCCGAAATCGACAGCCAGAGGACAATCAAATGCCATGGCCAGCCCAAGCAGCCGCCTGAGCACGTGACCCGCGAACGGTCCCTAGCGGCCGACCGGCAAAATCACCCCCTGAGAGTGAGGCGACGCCCAGGATCGCCCGGAATGCTGTCCGGTGGATCGCCTCCATCTCAATGCAGTCGGCGATTTCACGAACAGAGAGGAAGTACTCCGTATGGCGACACTGACCGCATGGGCCTTTCCTGGGGTCTACGATGCCGAAAATGCATCCCAGAGGTTGCAGCAGCTACAGGCTCAGGAATTGATCAAAATTGAGGACGCTGCCGTCGTGTCCTGGGAACAGGGCAAGAAGAAGCCCAAGACCAAGCAACTCAGCAACATGACGGCGACCGGCGCGCTCGGCGGAACGTTCTGGGGCATGCTCTTCGGGTTGATCTTCTTCGTACCGCTACTGGGGGCCGCTATAGGCGCTGGCATTGGTGCGTTGGCTGGGTCAATGAGCGATGTTGGCATCGATGACAGCTTCATTGACAGCGTAAAGCAGCGCGTGACGCCCGGAACCTCAGCGCTCTTCGTACTGAGCTCGGATGCTGTCATTGACCGGATCAAAGACGTCTTCGCAGACTCCCAAGCAGAGCTGATCGCCAGCAACCTCTCCGCCGAGCAAGAGGCCAAGCTGCGGGAGGTCTTCGCAGAGGAGTGATCTAAGTCGCCGAGATGTTCGCAGGATGAACGAAGGGGACGCCGGGGCCGCCGGCGAGACCTATGAAGGTGACGCGTCACCCTTCCAACGCCCGGCCCGTCGTCCCTTCCTGCAGCGCCTAGTCCCGGTCAGCGAACACGTACCCAGCTACCGAGGCGGGACCCTGCGCCGTGACCTCTTGGCCGGCGCGACTGTAGCTGCCCTAGCAGTGCCAGCCGCGCTGGCGTACTCAGAGATCGCTGGCTTGTCACCTGTCATCGGACTCTATTCACTGCTGCTGCCGGCGGTTGCCTACACCCTGTTCGGTTCTTCGCGGCAGTTGATCGTCGGGCCGGAGGGGGCTATTTCCGCTCTCGTCGGAGCAGCGCTGATTCCG
>JBKOUS010000019.1:0-10089 GCA_046723505.1 Actinomycetota bacterium | reverse complement strand
CCACCAGTCCAGGACACGCCGCACCCGCGTGCTTGCCTAGATCACCGTGTGCGGCGCAGTTCCAGCCGCCGTCGTTGAGCTGTTCGCCGAGGAGGTAGCCGACAACCTCGTCGAGGCGCTCGCCGTCGTAGCCTTGGGTGGGGGGTGATCCGCACCAGCATCGAGGCGATGCAGGTCTCCGGGAGGCGCCATCGGCTCTGCCACTCCCAAAGGCGCTCGCACCCGGCTAGGGCCCCGGGGTTTCGCGGTGGAAGGCCAAGCCGGACGAGGTGCAGGAGGGTGTACGTCGTGGAAATCCACTTGGGCGAATAGTCACCGCCGCCCCGCCGCCCGTCGGGATCTTGCAGCGAAATCAGCTTGCCGCCCCAAACCCTCCGATGCGATCCTCGCTCGCTCAGCATCTACAGTCGATGCAGGGCTGGCGAGGATGTCTCGGTGCACCCGCCAGCGAATTGACGGGTCATCTTCCAACAGCCAGGCGACCAACTCGTCGTCTGCAGTCATCGACACCAGGATCACATCTGAATGCGGGATCTCCAGTAGTGCCTTCAAGGCCCTGACAGAATCCCAACATCATGGGAAGCCAGCTAGCGGTACCGTGACGCGACGCCTCATCGAGATCGAGAGCCTGGCGGATTTCGACGCCCACATCGGCAGGACGCGCCGACTCAACGGATGGTTCGTCCAATCTGTCGATCTGACCGAACGAGCTGATGTGCTCCGGAAAGTCGATCCACGCGGCGCGGTCTTCCTCGGCTGCCAATTCACCCCGACGGTCGAGGATTACCTCCGCAGGACGGGTGCACTGCTCTTCCCACGGCTGCCCGACCTGCCCTTCGACCCGTACCGCGCGGAGCCGTACGACGCGCTCGAGCTTTACGGCCACCGCGACTACGCATCGAGCCTGGATGCCACGGTCTACGCCTGGTCCCGCGCGCAACCCATCGGATCACTGGACGCCGCGCTGAGTACCACGCTTCATGATCACTCCATAACCGATGCACTCGACGATGTGACATCAGACCTTGAGCCGCGCAACATCGTCGGGATCATGGGCGGTCATGCCGTCCCGCGCACCGACGATACATACCGCGTAGCGGCCGAGCTCGGAGCGAGCCTCACCCTCGCTGGCCGCACGGTACTCACCGGCGGCGGTCCGGGAGCGATGGAGGCAGCAAATCTTGGAGCGTATCTGAGTAGCTGGTCGGCGTCACTCGACGAGGCGTTGACGATCATGAAACCGGCGCCCTCGTACCGACCCAGCATCGATGCTTGGGCACAGAGCGCCTTCCGGGTCCGGGCCCGCTGGCCCACCAGCGGCGCAGGTCGCAGCCTCAGCATCCCGACTTGGTTCTACGGCCACGAGCCAACCAACGTCTTCGCCACCGAGATCGCCAAGTATTTCTCCAACGCACTGCGCGAAGACACTCTGCTGAATCGCTGCAGCGGTGGCGTCGTTTATCTGCCGGGGCAGGCCGGCACAGTGCAGGAAATCTTCCAGGCCGTTACGGAGAACTTCTATGCCGCCGATGCCACCCTAGTCGCCCCGCTGATCTTGGTAGGCCGTCAGTACTGGACCGATACCTATCCCGTGTGGCCGTTGTTGCAAAGGCTCGGTGCCGACCGACCCACGGGCGAGTCGATCCACTGCGTCGACAGCGTGAAAGAGGCCACCGACCTCCTGACAGGTTGAACACCCATGAACCGGCTAGGGCGTGATCGACGCTTCGTCGGGCGTCGCGAGTGTGAGCACTGCCTCCTCAATGTGGTCCTGCTGCTCCAACTCGCGCTCCACCTGTCGTAACCGCACCGCCAACCGGTGTTCGACGTCGTCACCGGCCATGTCGACCGAAGCGACCAGGTAGAGGCGACCCGGGCCGACGTACTCCAGGTGCAGGTAGGTGATCCGGTCGATATCCGGGCGTTCCAGCAGGTCACCGAGCACACGCTGCCGCACCTCCGGGCGTACGACTTCACCAACCAGAAAGCGCCTGTTGCGGTCGATCAGGAACACAGCGACCACCGCCAGCAGCACACCGATCAGAATTGAGCCCACTGCGTCAGGCGTCGCTGACCCCGTGATCTGGTGGAGTGCGACACCGACAAATGCGATCGTGATACCGATGAGGGCCGCAGCGTCCTCGGCGAAGACAGCGCGCAAGGTGGGGTTCGAGGTGTTTTTCACAAAGCTCGGGATGCTGCGATCCTGGACTGTGGCAAGCCGTCGGGCCTGGATCGTGGCCTGGATGAATGAGATCCCTTCGAGCACGAACGCAATTGCCAAGACAACGTAGGCGACAAGGTAATTCGAGGCTTCCTCGGGTTCGAGCAACTGCCGTATGCCATGCCAGATGGACACCACGGCACCGGCGGTAAAGAGCCCGAACGCGGCGAACATCGACCAGACATATGCCTCTCGCCCAAACCCCATCGGGTGCCCGCTGTCCGGCGCGCGGTCGGATCGCCGTTCAGCAATCAGCAGGAAGATCTCGTTGCCAGCATCCGCCCACGAGTGAGCAGCCTCGGCCAACATCGATGCCGATGCTGTGATGGCGGCTGCCACCGACTTTGCAATGGCGATCAGCAAGTTGGCTAGGAATGCGACGAGTACCGTCAGCAGGCTGCCGTTGGCCCGCTTTGACTGGCTCTCGGCTACTGCTGTCGCAGACATGTCCTCACCATGAGCACACTTCGACCCTATCCAGCCCCCGGAACCACTCACATTGCTAGGCCGTTGCCAGCTTCCGCCCAGGTCATTGACAGGAAAGCGTTTCACCCTGTTCGGCAGCCCACCGCGAACCACGACAGGGAGCAACAACGTGCCAGCCTCGACAAGGACTGCAGTCGCCATCGCCTCAGGAATGCTCGTGCTTGGCGCGGGCGTCGGAGTGGCGAGCGCAGCATCCGCGGACGTCACACCAGCGCCTCATCCGACGACCGCGCCCAGTGTCCCCACACCCGACACTCCCCTGCCCAGCAGTCCCCCGCCGGGCGATGAACGACCGGGCTGGCCAACAAGCCCCGAGCAGGAGGAGCAGGAGGCGGCACTTATCAAGGTCTTGTCCGACATGCTCGGCGTCGATGAGTCGGAGATCAAGGCCGCCCTCGATGAGCTCCGTGCGGCTTACGAGACGGAAGGTCCGGCTGCGCTGGACGGGTATCTGGACCAAGCCGTCCAGGCAGGCATCTTGACTCAGGAAGAGGCGGATGCAATTCGCCAGGCGGTTGAGCAGGGCGTGCCCGACCTCGGCCCCAGATGAGGGCCGCAGCTACTCGTGGTCGCTGCTCATGATCTTGGCGAGACTCGCTGCCCGCGGATTGCTGAAGATGTCCTCCAGCATCACCGGTGAGCCCTCGGGCCCGGTGAGCGGGACTCGCCAGTTCGGGTATTCGTCGACCGTCCCGGGCTGGTTCTGTAACTGACGCTCGCCTACGGCGTCCGCAAGGGAGAGGCAGCGCAGCCGCGAGGGTGTCCAGCTCAGGCAGCGGTGTAGGGCTTCGACGGTTTCCTCGATCCCGGCGTCGGGCTGCAACGCTCCCCAAGATCGAAGGGCCTTCAGCCACGCCTCGCGGTCCGCTTCCTCAGCTTCCAATTCTTCGTCCAGCGAGCGAGTCAGGATGCCAAGCTGATCACGGAGCATGACATGATCACCGGCTAGATAGCCGGCAGTGGGTGGCAGATCATGGGTGGTGACCGAGGCCAGACAGTACTCCCGCCACCTCTCAGGCGGCAGCGGCGCACCGTCGCCATCCCAGTCGAACTCGAACCACAAGATCGACGTCCCGAGGATGCCGCGTTCCCGCAGGTAGTCCCGCACCCAAGGCTCTACGGTTCCCAGGTCTTCGCCAACCACCACCGCGCCTGCACGATGGGCCTCGAGCGCGAGAATGCCGATCATGGCCTCGTGGTCGTAACGCAGGTACGTGCCCTGCGTCGGTCTCATACCTGCGGGAATCCACCACAGTCGGAACAGACCGATCACATGATCAACACGCAGGCCACCGGCGTGCCGCAAGATCGTTGAGACCGTGTCTCGGAAGGGCGCGTACGCAGTAGCGGCGAGGCGATCCGGCCGCCATGGTTGCTGATTCCAGTTCTGCCCCTGCTGGTTGAACGGATCCGGCGGACAGCCGACCGAGACGCCTTTCGCGTAACTGTCTTGCAGGCTCCAGGCATCCGCGCCACGGGTACTCACCCCCACTGGCAGATCATGCATCACCCCAACCGCCATGCCGGCTCGCACCGCCGCTTGCTGGGTGCTGGCGAGTTGCTCCTCCATCAGCCACTGCAGCCAGCACTGGAAGTTGATCTTGGCCGCATTTGCAGCGGCGAAGTCCGCAACGGCCGGAGATGCCGGATCCTGCAGCTCAGTTGGCCAGTCTTGGAAGCTCCGACCGTGTTGCTCACAGAGGGCCGCCCAAGTCGCGAAGCGCTCCAGGCCGCGTCCCTCACGGCGCTGATAGGCAGCAAAGGAAGCCTCGCGTCCCGGCGTACGCGGTATCGAGTAGATGATCTCGAGGGCCCGCCGCTTCGCTTTCCATGATCGATCACGGTCGATCTGGCTCGACTGACCAATCTCGTCGAGCAACCGGGTCCTGATCTTCTCAATCTCCTCTCGCTGCATCGTGGTAGCCATGGCGTACTCCGGGAGACGTTCCAGTCGCAGGTAGAGCGGGTTGGCGAAGCGGCGGCTGCTGGGCAGGTATGGGGACGGCTCGATTGGCGGGACCGGCTCGGCCGCATACAGCGGGTTGATGAGTACGAAATCTGCGTGGTGCTCGGCGGCGGACCAGACGGCCAGATCTTCCAGATCAGTCAGATCGCCCATCCCCCAGGACTGTCGTGAGCGCACGCTATAGAGCTGGGTTGCCAATCCCCAGGCGCGATGCTGGCCCATCCGCTCCGGCAAACCCAGCCACACCGGCGTAATGATCAACGGCATGGATGACTGCCGCTCGCCGCTGACGGCTTGCAAGGTGTGGTAGCCGAGTGGTAGATCGGCTGGGACCTCGAACGACGCCTCACCGACCAAGCCATCATCGATCTCCCGCGGTGGCGTCCAGTTCTCCAACTGTCGCAGCTCGCGACGAGTCTCACCCGTCTCAAGTTCAATCCAGATGCGGACCGGGCTGCCGTGCGGCACGTGGACCCACACCGAGGCGGTGCGGTGTTGCCGAACCGTCATGCAGGACGGCAGCATTTGGGTCCACGGGAAGCGGTGATAATTCGCCAGCGCGGCTGCAGCCGCTTCTTGTGTCGACGCGTCAATGTCGAGTGCGGCGAGAGCGGCGACCACGGTGGCGCGATCGACCAAGATGTGCCGGCCCTGCCAGTCCCAGTACTCGGTGGCTACGCCGAAAGCCTCAGCCAGGTCATAAAGGGTCGGGTCGAGTTCTGTCACGGCGAACGGTTCATCCGCTTGGAACGAACAGATACATGATCAGCCACGCTACCGGGGCAGCAACAAGGAGCGAATCAAGTCGGTCCATGACGCCGCCATGCCCAGGTAGGAAGGAGCTCATGTCCTTGATCCCGAGATCTCTCTTGATCATCGACTCGATCAGGTCACCGCAGCTGCCGGCAGCAACCAGGCTTACGCCGAGAATGATGCCTACCCAGAACGGGACATCAAGAAGGAAAAGGGCCATGCACACGCCGGCAGCCGTGCCGAAAACCAGCGACCCGGCCAGACCCTCCCACGACTTCTTGGGGCTGATCTTGGGCACCATCGGATGTTTGCCGAACAGCACTCCTGCCACGTAGCCGCCGGTGTCGTTCATGACGACGATCAGCAGGAAGGTCACGACGCGAGCACTGCCCTGCTCCTCCGCGAGCATCAAGGCTGCGAACGAGCCGAGGAACGGCACGTACCCGATGATCAGCATGCTGGCAGCGACGTCGCGAACGTATCCCACAGCGCCCTTCGGCATCCGCCAGATAAGGCTGGCCAGCACCGTCAGCGCCAATGAGGCCAGTAGCACGCTGGTGGTTGAGAAGACCACCGGCTCCTGCCGGCCCGCGAAATAGGAACCAAATGCGATGGCGACGCTGCCGATTGCGATCGGGATAATCGCCGAGGTCATGCCTTGCTTCCTCAGTGCCTCGTGCAGCTCGACCGTAGCCAGTACCAGGGCCACAGCGACCAGCGCAACGAAGGCAGGCTTGAGGTACACCAGGCTGAGCACGACGTAGGCGCCAAGTCCGACACCGATGCCGATGGCGGCCGGCAGGTTGCGGCCCGCGCGGCCGTGCATCTGCGCCGGTGCGGCCGGTGACTCACTCAACACTAGACCTCAAGCAGTTCGGTTTCCTTGTGCTTGAGGACCTCGTCAATCTCATCGACGTGCTTTCGCGTGGCGGTGTCGAGCTGCTTCTCCGCTCGTACCACCTCGTCCTCACCCACTTCCTTGTCCTTGACCATGCGGTCCAGGGCCTCCTTGGCTGTACGTCGGGCGCCGCGGACCGAGATCCGGGCGTCTTCCGCCTTGTGTTTGGCCAACTTGATGTATTCCTTGCGCCGCTCCTCGGTGAGCTCGGGAAGCGTGACTCGGATGGTGGTGCCGTCGTTGGACGGATTCACCCCGATGTCTGAGTTGCGGATGGACTTCTCGATGTTGGCCATCGCGGACTTGTCGTATGGGGTGATCAGCACGACACGTGCGTCTTGCACATGAAAGGTGGCGAGTTGTTGGAGCGGTGTCGGCGAGCCGTAGTAGTCGGCGGTCAGCTTGGCGAAGATTGCTGGGTGCGCCCGACCGGTGCGAATGGCTGCGAACTCCTCCTTGGTGTATTCGACCGCATTCGCCATTTTGATCTCGGCTTCGCGCAGGATGTCGGCGATCACAGCTGTTCTTCTCCTTAGGCGTGGACGATCGTTCCGATCTTCTCACCCGACACCACGCGGACGATCGTGCCGTCGGTGTCCAGGCTGAAAAAGATCATAGGAAGCTTGTAGTCGCGGGCCATGCTGATCGCCGTCGCGTCCGCAACCTTGAGGTTCCGTGCCAGGTACTCGTCATAAGTCAATTCGTCGAATTTGATGGCGTCAGGGTGCTTACGAGGATCGGCCGAATACACTCCATCGACGCCTTGCTTCCCCATCAGCAGCACCTCGGCACTGATTTCGAGGGCTCGCTGAGCCGCCACGGTATCGGTGGAGAAATACGGCATCCCAGAGCCAGCGCCGAAGATGACGACGCGACCTTTCTCGAGATGCCGCTCCGCGCGCCGCGGGATATAAGGCTCGGCCACCTGGCCCATGGTGATGGCGGTTTGCACTCGAGTCTGAACGCCAACCTTTTCCAGAAAGTCTTGCAGAGCTAGGCAGTTCATCACCGTGCCGAGCATGCCCATGTAGTCCGCGCGGTCACGTTCCATCCCGTGCTGCTGCAGCTCGGCGCCGCGAAAGAAGTTGCCGCCGCCAACGACGACCGCCACCTGGACCCCCATCTGGACCACGATGGCGATCTGCTTGGCGAGTCCCGCGACGACGTCCGGGTCGACGCCGACCTTGCCGCCACCGAAGACCTCACCCGAGAGCTTCAACATCACGCGCTTGTACGGACCGTTCACCCGTCGGGTTCCTCTCTGCGTTCTTGTGAGTTAGGCGCCAACCGGCGCGAAACTATTGCGCCCCAGCCGCCTCGAAGCGTACGAACCGCAAGACCTTGATCCCTTCCTGGTCAAGCTGCTTGCCAAACGGAACCTTGCTATCGGTCACCGAGGGTTGATCGAGCAGTGCGATGTCTTTGAAGTAAGCGTTCACACGGCCCTCGACGATCTTGGGAACAGCCCGCTCAGGCTTGCCCTCTTCTTTCGCCGTTGCCTCGGCTATCCGCCGTTCGTTCTCCACCAGTTCGGCCGGAACGTCATCCCGGCTGATGTATTGAGGGCGCATCGCGGCGATTTGCATTGCGGCGCCGCGGGCGGCGGACTCGTTGGTTCCCTCGTACTCGACCAGCACTCCCACCTGTGGTGGAAGGTCCGACGCCCGGCGGTGGAGATAGACCGCGGTCTGACCGTCGAAGTAGGCGGCGGCGCTCACCTCGAGCTTCTCGCCGATCTTGACTGCCAGCTCCTCAACCGCCTCACCGACGGTCTGGCCCGACGGCAAGACCGCGGCATTTGCGGCCTCCACACTGTCGGCCTTGCTCGCCGCCACTGCCTTCACGGCATCGGCAGCCAACGCCTGAAACGCATCATTCTTGGCGACGAAGTCCGTTTCGGCCCCCAACTGGAGCAGAGCACCATCGATGGAAGCTACCAACCCGTTCGCTGTGGTGCGCTCAGCGCTGCGCTTGGCCGCCTTGGCCTGACCGCTTACTCGCAGGATTTCGACTGCCTTATCGAAATCGCCGTCGGCTTCGGCCAGTGCCCGCTTGCAGTCCATCATGCCCGCGCCGGTGGCGTCGCGGAGTTTCTTTACTTCACCAGCGGAGATCGTTGCCATGAGTTAGGTGGTCCTCGTTCTTTCTGATGTGATGGGGCGTTCAGCTGTGAGTCGAGCCCTTATCGGGGTCGTAGACGTTTTCGGGATCCGGGTTGTCCGACTGAAGCTCCAAATCCAGCTCCTTGTCCGCTTCCTCTTCGGCCTCGACCGCTGCCTCCTCGGGCTGCTCCTCGCCTGGCACCGGGGGGGCGTCAGGCGCCGGTACGTCATGCGGCGTCGCCGGTGTCGGCTCTTGAGTGGCGCCAAGCAGCTCGAGCTCCCAGTCCGGCATCGGCTCAAGCTCCGCCTCTGTCCCTGTCTGCGCACCTGAGCGGGCCATCAGGCCTTCCGCGACGGCGTCGGCAAGCACCCGAGTGAGCAGCGAGACCGAGCGAATGGCGTCGTCATTGCCTGGGATCGCAAAGTCGACCTCGTCAGGATCGCAGTTGGTGTCGAGGATCGCGATCACCGGAATCCGTAGCTTGCGGGCCTCATCGACCGCCAGATGCTCTTTCTTTGTGTCGACGATCCAGACCGCCTGAGGAGTCCTCGTCATATCCCGAATGCCGCCCAGGGTGCGTTCCAGTTTCTCTTTCTCCCGGCGCAGGCCCAGTAGCTCCTTCTTTGTGAGACCGGAGGCTGCAATGTCGTCGAAGTCAAGCCCTTCCAGCTCCTTGAGCCGCTGGATGCGCTTGATCACCGTGTGAAAGTTGGTCAGCATCCCGCCCAACCAGCGCTGGTTCACGTACGGCATGCCGACCCGCGTTGCCTGCTCGGCGATTGCCTCTTGGGCCTGCTTCTTGGTGCCGACGAAGAGCACCTGGCCGCCGCGGGCGACGGTGTCCTTGACGAACGCGTAGGCGCGGTCAATGTAGGTCAGCGACTGCTGCAGGTCGATGATGTAGATGCCGTTGCGTTCGGTGAAGATGAACCGCTTCATCTTCGGATTCCAACGGCGGGTCTGGTGTCCGAAGTGGACACCGCTCTCCAAGAGCTGTCGTGTGGTGACGACGGCCATGGCCGCGTTCCTTCCTCGCCGGCACATGCGTCTCGCCGGCATACGGTTGTTCAGCACCGAACCCTTCGGCGCTGCCTGATGCTTGCCCGACACACGCTCGACCTGGTTTCTCGGTAGGTCGAGACCGAATGTGCCGCCCGGACCGGAGCCGGTACGCGAGCATGCGAAGTCAGACCTGACGGCAGATCTGCACCCGTGAGTCTATGCCACGGTCGGCGCTCACGCACTTCGTTGACCTGCAGCCCGTGAGGAGCCTCTAGCAGCAGCCGTCCACAGCGGACAGTGCTTTCGACCGTCGTCCACAGATTTGCTAGAGGCTGCACGATTCTGGCCGGCGTCCGGAGACTGCCGCCATGCGAGTGCTCCGTCGAAACCTTCGAGTCGTGATTCTCGTGACGGTTTGTCTCGGCGTGTTCGCAACTCCGGGTTCGGCCGTCGCCGCTCCTTTGCTGCCCACACCCGCCGGTTGGCCGCTCCACGGCGTGGTCATGGTGCAGCGAGGGTTCACTCCGCCAGCATTCGCCTGGGCCTCAGGGCACCGCGGTGTTGATCTTGTCGCCAAGCCCGGTGAGGCCATCCTGGCCGCCGCGAGCGGCACGGTGGTATTCGCTGGCTCGATTGCTGGCAAGCCGGTCGTCAGCA
>JBKOUS010000233.1:0-4819 GCA_046723505.1 Actinomycetota bacterium | reverse complement strand
GCCCAAAGAATTGGTCGTACTGCAGCAGGGCTCGAATGACTAGATAATTGATCGGGAACCAGACTGGTCCGCGCCAGTTGGAGTTACCTCCATACATTGCGGTGCGAGATTCTGCAGGCTCATATTCGATGGTTGCACCTGGCATGCCGGGCACCTGATAAGGCGTTGAGTGACGTTTCGATAGGGCACGCAACCCGTGCGGCGACAAAAACGCATTGTCATCAAACAAGGTCGCGGAGATTCGCACGAGCTGGTCGGGAGAAACAATGGAGAACAGCGCCCGGCGGCTATCTCCAGCGCCCCGGAACCGCCAATCCAAAACCTTCCGATTCTCCGCTTCCAACCGGCGTGCAAGCCGCTTACGCAAGCGTTGCACTCGTTCGGTGTTCCGAGCTGGCACGCTCATGGCAGGCAGGGTCGGAATCACCCCGACAAGGGTCTGCACTTTCACTGGATTCCGGGTGCCGGAAGCATCGGTGAGCAGGTCATAGAAGAATCCATCGTTGGGGTCATAGCAGCCGGAGGCTTCCAGCGCGTCCATCACCAAGACCAGCTGCTCCAGGAACTTCACGACCATGTCGTCATAGACAGAATCCCGCTCGGCAAGCAGGACCGCCAGGGCGAGCATCGCGCCGGAGTAGTAGCCCATCCACGCCGTGCCGTCTGCTTGATCAAGTTTTACGCCCGGGGGCAGGTGGGAACGGTCGATTGGACTGATGTTGTCCAGCCCCAAGAATCCGCCACCAAAAAGGTTGTTGCCCTCTGGATCTTCGCGGTTGAGCCACCAGGTGAAGTTGAGCAGAAGTTTCTGGAAGACGCGTTCGAGAAAGTCCAAGTCGGTGGCTCCGTCAATGACGAACACCCGAAGCGCGGCCAGTGCATGGACGGGAGGGTTGACGTCGTCGAAGCTCCACTCGTACGCCGGAAGCGCGCCGTTCGGATGCAGAAACCATTCCCGCAACAAGATCAGTAACTGATATTTCGCGAACGCCGGATCTAGATGCGCCCAAGTAATGGCGTGAAATGCCAGATCCCAGGCAGCAAACCAGGGATACTCCCAAGGATCCGGCATGGCCAACACGTCGAAGGAATCAAGGTGCCGCCAACCCGAATTGCGGCCAAATCGATGCCCGGGCGGCGGAGGTGGCTGACCTGGGTCCCCGTCGAGCCAGCGCGCCACCCGATAGGGGTACATCTGTTTGCTCCAGATCAGGCCCGCGCACGATTGCCGGAGCACCCGCATCTCTTCTTCGCTTATGTCATCAGGTGCCAGGGCAGCGTAGAACTCGTCCGCTTCCCGTTCCCGATCTGCCATGACGGTCTCGAGGTAGCTGCCATGCCATTCGTCATTCGTGGGCGATGTCGGTTGATCAGGTCGATAGAGCCTGAGGCGTACCTCTGCAGCACCTCCCGCGGGAACCGTGATCTGGTACCACCAACACGCCTTGGTGCCCTGCTCGTCCGGGTTCACCGTGTTGGCCCCGGTGGTCACATGGTCATTGATGCCATCCTTCGGGTAATCGGTAATTGGCGCGGCTCCGAACAGCCGGGGAAAGTTGGTTTCGTTATCACAGAACAACGCCTGCGGGCTGCCATCTGCTGTAGGGGCAGCATCCAATCGGTAGCCGGACAACCGCGGATGATCAACAGCGATGCCGCCGCCATCGAGGAAAAGTCTTGGGACCGCCTCGCCGGTGAACCGCCAGGTGTTACGGAACCACAGAGTAGGCAGCACAGAAAGAGACGCCTCTTCGGCGGCATGGTTCTTGATCGTGATCTTGGCCAGCACCTCGGTAGGTGAGGCTTTCGCGTACGCGACATCCACAGCCCAGTACCGCCCATCACCAAAAACACCCGTGTCCATGAGCTCAAACTCGGGTTCGTCCCGAGAACGCCGGCCGTTCTCATCGATGAGCCACTGATACGGAAACGGCACCTGCGGATAGTGATACCGCCAGCGCAGCCAGGCATGGCTAGGCAGCCCATCGAGATACCACCAATACTCCTTCACGTCCTCGCCATGGTTTCCTTGCGGCCCGGTAAGGCCAAACATCCGCTCCTTCAAGATCGGGTCGACGCCATTCCACAGAGCCAACGCAAAGCAAAGATCATGGTGAATATCAGATAGGCCGGCCATACCGTCTTCATTCCATCGGTACGCCCGGGATCGCGCATGATCATGAGGAAAGAAACTCCAGGCATCACCGCTGTCGCTGTAGTCCTCCCGCACGGTGCCCCACGCCCGCTCGGAGAGATACGGGCCCCACTCATACCAGAGGTTCGCGTCAGCAAGACCATCTTCCAACCGTCCAGTGGCCTGAGCGAGCCGGGCATGCTCGGCGGTTCTATTTCGGGACGGCGTGCTAGCAGTCATGATCTCTCCTAGGAATGGCACCAGCCCCTATGAAGGCACAATCCCTCAAGCGGCTGGAGCGGTCATCACCTTTGGGGGGTGACCTTGTTCAGACGCCCAGTTCTGGAAGCGATAATGCAGGACGCTCGTCCCCATCCGCGACAAGGTTGTGCTTGTAACGAGAAATCGGATGTAGAGGCGAACAGCCGTCGGGAACCCGGCAACCTCGGGTTCCCGGGTAAGCAGGACTTCCCTGATCAGTTTCAGTTTCGGGTTCCAGCCTTCGAGTTCATACGGATCCTTTACGCCGGGAAACTTCAGCTGGCCCGCGACGGACTTGGTGCCGCGGACGACCTTGCTGGCCCAGACGGCCAAGCTTGTGTAGCTTTTGAAGGCCATGTCCCGCTGGGAAAATGCTGATGAGGCGATTGGCAGGGACACGAAGTCGTCTTTGGTGAGGAACCCATCGAGCCATCGGCCGATCACAGCGGGCGGTCGGTCGGGATGCTATTGAGCCAGTCGCGTCTGTTAGGTCCGCGCCAATGTTGTGAGCGTTGGCACGATCGGGTATCTAGCGCTCCAGAGAGGCGATCCCTGCCGGGTAATCGACCCGTCGACGGTGTCCGGCGGCGCTATGCGAACCATGCGGGTATCCAAACCGGCGCCCAGATCGAGCCCGACCGCGGCTGGGTAGTGCGAATGAATCCCGATACCACCTCATCCAGCTTCTTGGCTTGAAGTGCGACGTTGAGCATGCCAGCCGGCGGTCAATGCCGCCAAGATCAGGCTCGCCGACGACGTCCTTGGCAAATGGCCGTAGTTCATGCAGCGGACAAGGCCATCCCTGGAGCTGCAGCACAGGTCCAGCTGGCGATGGTCGCCGCTGCCAACCCGCACTGGTAACGGTCTGATGGGCGGCGCCGTATGGTGCGCGCGAGAATCGAGAAACGAACGTGTCAGATGAGATTGCTGGTGTCTCTTTCATCACCGGGATCGCATCAAGGAGATTGCTGACGTCCTGCGGACTCAAACAGCCCCAGTTTTGGACAGCGGCCAGAGATTGTCCGTCGTCGGGCCCTGGGACGGAACGGCCGTTACTGAGCGTGAACGCGCCGACGATCGCAAGCTGCTCGGCGTCCACTGCTTCGGCGACATCGCCTCCGAAGTCGTGGCCATGGGCCACGCTGTCCTGCAACTTGGTGGCAGAGTCGAATTGTTCCTCACACTCGCACTCAATACCCCCACCTAGAGCTACGCCTACCACGAGGCAACCGTCGCCGGCCTGACCCAGCTCACCGGGACAATGGGTCTCGCCGCCGACGCGCCCTCCTCGCCCGCCCACACCGCATCGGCGCCGCGAATATTAGACCCGTAAATCCGCCTCGACCCTCCGCCACCGCTAAGGCGGCGGTGATCGGCATGTGCAAAGGCGGAGCCCGCGAGCTCGGTCCATACGGGATCACTGTGAACGTAATTGCGCCTGGCCACTAGGGACCATTAACAGGCCATTAACCACGGCGTAACCCGGCAATCACGGCATCTCCCTGGCACACCTCCCTGACTGCGGGCGCGCACATCCACATGCTGATCGCGACCTTCGAAGCTGGTCATGTCGCCACTAATGACGCTGCACCCCTCAACTGTCGCGAGATGCCAGGACGGAAGCCGACCCGTGTGCGGCGCACACCCGCTCCTAGGTAGCTGCGATTACAGCCATGCAGAGAGGTGCACCTGTTCATGTCGGCCAACGAACCCGGACAGCGGCAGACTGGAGCGACGCTGCACACGTTCCAGACAGGCTCGCTAATCATCGTCCCGAACCACATCTAGCAGCTGTGGAGGGTGACTTCGCCGCCTGCTCCCGCTCCGGTTGGTCGGTGACCGTCTCGCGGGCACCAAGGAGACCCTAAGCATTGGGCATCACGCGCCCGCGTGTCTGTCCCTGTGGGGCTCTCTTGCACGGCCCAGTCGAGGGTCGGCTTTTGCTGGTTTGGGGGCGTAGTCGCGGAATCCTTGTGCGAGGTGTGCCAGCGCGGTTTCGCCGTGGGAGCGGACGTCACGGGCGAGATCGGGAAGGCTGTCTTGGCCGCCGAGGATGCGCTGGCGGACATAGGTGAGAAGGGCACGGTGGACGCCGATCAGCGCGTTGGCCGTAATCCATGGCCGCGGGTCGTCGCGGCCCGCGCCGGCCTCGTCAGCGATCATGCTTGCCAGCGTGTCGGTGTACCGGGCGAGGATCTGCGTTTCGCGGGTGAGCAGGGCGGGACTGCTCGCAATCATGCGCGAGACGTTTGCGAGTTCTTCGGCGGTGTGGTCGTCGGTGGGGGCAAGGAGCCCCCGTGGTTGGAGTACGAAGCGGCCGAAGGCGACGAGGATGGGCTCGTTGGCGGGGCGATTGCGAATTGCCTGCACCAGTTCGTCTTCGAAAGTTTCCATCCTGCCGTAGACGAGGTCTTCCTTGGTCGG
>JBKOUS010000223.1:0-4870 GCA_046723505.1 Actinomycetota bacterium | reverse complement strand
CGGCCGAGCAGTTAACGACGGCGTCGTCACAAACCCCTTGGCACATGCAGTGGCCACCGCACTGGCGGTTGTCGGATGCCGCCGGCGTGAGGACGTCGAGTCGGTCGAGACCGACCTTTACCGGGCCAACGCCATCGAAAGCGACGACACCTCTGTGGTTCGTATTCGTACAACCCGGGGACGCCAGGTGACCTGCGCTCTCAGCTTGTGCTCGCCAGTCGACCGTGAGCCGCAGGTGCAAATCCAGGGAACGCTCGGCCGGGCCACCTTCGCTTACACCGCCGATCGGTTGGAGGTCGAGACAGAGGATCAGAGCCGTACTGAGAGCACTGGCCGCGTGGATCTGCTCGAGAACCTGCTAGCCCATCGCCATGATGGAGCGCCGCTGCTCGTGCCATTGGTCAGTACGGGAGCGTTCATGCGTGTGTTGGCCGCCGTCGCTGCGACCGAGGAACCGGTGCGCATCGATCCTCGCGCAATCCGATGGGAAGGCGAGGGCAACGACCGGCGTGCAGTCGTGGACAATGTCGAGCACTGGCTGTCGGAGGCCGCATTGAGAGGGCAGACATTCGCCGAGCTCGGCGCGCCCTGGGCTCACTCCGAACGAGATCAGATTCTCCTTAGGGCTCACCTCGCCGGAGTTGAGGTCGCGCTCTACCGCGACGGGCGAGGCACCATTCCTAGCTCTAGTCCCCGTCCCGTCCTTCACCCTGTGCGGACACTGTCCGGGGTGGTTGTGACCGCGCGCCATCCCGCCGACCACGACTGGCACAACGGAATAGGCATGGCCATATCCGATGTGAACGGCACCAACTTCTGGGGAGGTAGAACCTACATTCACGGGCAGGGCTATGTGCTCCTCGACGACCACGGGACGATCGCCGGCGAGCCGCCCGTGCTCCGGGATGAGTCGTTTACCCAAGAGCTGCAATGGATCGGCCACGATGGGTCGGTCCAGCTACGTGAGCAGCGGTTGATCGGCTGGGCCGCTATGAACGAGCAGAGCTGGAAACTCACGTTCGAGTCCAGTCTGCGCGCCGACGCAGGCGCCAAGCTGGCCTCTCCGGGTAGCAAGGGACGCATCGGCGGTGGCTACGGCGGTTTCTTCTGGCGGCTTCCCGCTTGCGACCACGTGCAGGTGTTTACCGATCAGGCGCGAGGCGAAGTCGCGGTCCATGGCACCGTCGCGCCGTGGGTTGCCTGGTCTGCCGACTTCGCCGCAGGGCCGGGGATGAGTGGGTCCGCCACGATTGTCATCGCGGCACCCGGCGCGGCGCGGGCTGCGGAGCCGTGGTTTGTTCGGGTGCGTAACTACCCCGGCATCGGCTCGGCACTTGCCTGGGACCGCCCCCTGGTGCTATCTCAGGGCGCCGTGCTTCGCCGCCGGTTCGACGTGGCGATTGCTGACGGCCGATTGTCCGAAGCACAAACAAAGGCACTTGCTGCCGAGCTTATGACGCCGGAATTGTGAGCGCATCCCGTCCGCTGCCTACCCTCCCCGTCGAGTTCCGCAAGCTACGGAAAAATCACCAATTTCGTAGTAGGGAACATTTTCGATTTCGTCAGGACGCAGCATCTTTTATGCGAAATCCGCCGAAATACGTGAGATTTGTTCGATCCTTCCACGTTAGCAGCCGACAGAATTCCGGCTACTTCTTGCTTCGCCAGCCGCGCTCGAACGGCAGCCGCCATGCATGCGGCGCGACCAGCTGGTGGATGGAGTTCGGCCCCCACGAGCCGGGCGCGTACGGCCGCACCGGAGACGGGTCTTGCAACAAGGGCTCGGAGCGCTCCCACAGGCTTTCGATGCCTTCGGCAGTAGTGAAGAGTGTGTGATCATCGCGCATGGCATCCAAGATCAACCGCTCGTACGCCTCGAGAATCTCGCCCACCCGATCGGTCTCGTGCGTTGAGAACTGCATGCTCAGCTTGTCGAGCTTCATGCCTGGTCCGGGTCGCTTGCCGTAGAACGAGAGAGACACTTTGGCCTCGTCGGCAAGATCAAAAGTAAGATGGTCCGGACCGGACGAGCCGACCCCCGATCCCGCAGGGAACATGCTCTTCGGTGCCTCTTTGAAGGCAATCGAGATGATCCGCAGGCCCTCGGCCATCCGCTTGCCGGTCCGGCAATAGAAAGGTACCCCGGCCCAACGCCAGTTGTCGATACCGCATTTCAAAGCAATGAATGTTTCAGTGTCGGAGTCGCGCGCGACACCTTCTTCCTCGCGATATCCGGTGTACTGGCCACGCACGACTTCGCGTGGATCGAGTGGCAACATTGAGCGAAAGACCTTGTTCTTTTCCTCACTAATTGCCCGTGGTTCTAGCGCAGTTGGCGGTTCCATCGCCACAAATGCAAGCACTTGGAAGAGGTGCGTCACCACCATGTCCTTGTAGGCGCCGGTCACCTCGTAGAAGCCCGCACGGCGATCCAGGCCCAAAGTCTCAGGAATGTCGATCTGGATGTGGTCGATGAAGTTCCGGTTCCAGATGGGCTCGAACAGCCCGTTGGCGAACCGGAACGCAAGGATGTTCAGGGCGGCTTCCTTGCCGAGGAAGTGGTCGATCCGGAAGACTTGCCGCTCCTTGAAGGTCTCGTGGACCTGGTCGTTGAGGGTGATAGCACTCCGCAGGTCGGTGCCGAACGGCTTCTCCATGACGACCCGCGAGCGTTCCACAAGCTTCGCCTCGCGGAGGGTGTTGATGACCTTCGGCGCAGCGGCCGGCGGCACGCTCAGGTAGTGCAGGCGGCCGACAGGCCCACCGAGCTTCTCCTCCGCGACCCGAACCGCCTTGCCGAGGCCGTCGGCGCCGGCCGCTTGCGGGATGTAAGTGAGCCGGTCAGCGAAGGAGTCCCAATGCTCTTCGGTCAACTGGTGGTGGCTGAACTCGGTCACCGCCTCCTTGGCGAGATTGCGGAACTCGTCCTCGGTAAGGTCCTCCAAAGAGGTGCCCACCACCTGGATGTCGGGTGCGAGCGCAGAGAGGGCGAGATGCGCCAGGCCGGGGAGCAGCTTGCGGCGGGAAAGGTCACCCGTGGCCCCGAAGAGCACGATGACGTGGGGCGTAATGAGATCGGTCCCCTTGCGTGGACGCGATCCAGGCGCCGGATAGGCGATGGTCTGAACATCGTGTTGTACTACCACGCCTCGATGCTCCCACCAGTCACACGGCGGCAACAAGATGACACCCGCTTTTTGTGGTGGGACGGCGTCCACCAGAGGTTGACGCACCAGGCTGAGTGGCACCTGAATGGGCATATGGGCCACCCCTTGCCATACGCCGCCAACTGCTCGCTCCTCTTCACCGAGGTTGAGCTGCTGAAACGCCCGGCAGCAGCCCGCGCCGCCGGCTTTGACGCGATCGAGCTCTGGTGGCCGTGGCCGGATCAGCCGGTGCCGCCCGACGCGGAGATCGACAAGTTTGTCACATCTGTACGCGAGGCTGGCGTCCAGCTGATTGGACTGAACTTCTTTGCCGGCGACCTGGCTGGCGCTGATTGCGGGGTGCTGTCGATACCGGCGCGGTCGGACGAGTTCCGCGACAACATCGCCGTCACGATAGGTATCGGTGAAGCCCTCGGCGTCCCCGCCTTCAATGCGTTGTATGGCAATCGGGTGGGCGATGTGACACCCCGGCAGCAAGACGATCTTGCGACTGAGAACCTGACGTTGGCGGCCAGGGCGGCGGCAGCGATCAGGGGGACGATCTTGGTCGAACCCGTCAGTGGCCCTAAGCCATATCCGCTGCGGACGGCCCGCGATGTCGCCGCGGTGCTCGACCGGGTGGCCGCGCCGAACATCGGTTTCCTCTGCGATTTGTTCCACCTCGCCAACAATGGGGACGACATCGACGCGGCGCTAAGTGCATACGCCCACCGGATCGCCCACGTGCAGATCGCCGACCACCCCGGACGCGGCGAACCCGGCACCGGCACCCTCGACCTTGAGCGTTACGTCAGCACCATCAAAACCAATGGCTACTCGGGCTACGTCGGGCTCGAGTACATCCCGACCACAACCACGATCGACAGCCTCCGCTGGCTGCGGCAGCAGAAAGTGAGCCAACTGTGAGCACGATTGCATTCATTGGTCTCGGCATCATGGGTGGGCCGATGGCCCGCCAACTGGTCGCGGCTGGCCATAGCGTGATTGGCTGCAATCGCTCTCAGGGTCCAGTGGAGCGATTGGTGGCCGACGGCGGCAAGGGCGCCGGAAGCGTTGCCGAAGCTGTCCATGAAGCCGAAGTGATCATCACGATGGTCCCGGATTCACCCGATGTGGAGAGCCTCGCGCTGGGCGAGGATGGCATCTACGCAAGCGCGCCACAAGGGTCGATCCACATCGACATGTCTACGATCAGGCCCGACGTCGCCGCCCGGATTGCCGACGCCGGCCAAGTTAGAGGGATCCGGGTGATGGACGCCCCGGTAAGCGGCGGTGAGCAAGGGGCCATCGAAGGCACCTTGTCGATCATGGTCGGAGCCAACGCGGCTGACTTCGACGAAGTGCTGCCCATCCTGGAGACGATGGGCACAACGGTGGTACTAGTCGGCCCACCTGGCTCAGGACAGACCGTCAAGGCGGCCAACCAGCTGATCGTGGCCGGCACTCTCGAGCTGGTGGCTGAGGCCATCGTCTTCCTCCGGGCCTACGGGGTCGACACCGCGGCCGCTGTCGAAGTGCTGTCCGGCGGGTTAGCTGGAAGCCGAGTCCTGGAGCGTAAGGCCGGCAACATGCTGGCCGGCAACTTCCAACCCGGCTTCCGGATCGACCTGCACCACAAGGACATGGGCATCGTGACGACCGCGGCCCGCGAGCGTGATGTCGCCATCCCGCTCGGAGCGTTGACGGCTCAGCTAGTGGGTGCC
>JBKOUS010000011.1:0-9781 GCA_046723505.1 Actinomycetota bacterium | reverse complement strand
ATGCCCGGCTCGAGGGACTTCCGGGCCCTGTGGCGCTCTATCGCGTCTCGCGGTCGGCTCGGCCGTCGCGTCCTGAAGCGCAATCCCCTGGGGGGTGACGACGATCTGGCCACGGGCGGTGGCGTCCTCGCTGGCTCAACTACGCCTGGTCATCGTCGAGCTCGCTGGCCCAGCGTCCTCGATCTAGACCTCGTCATCGTCGAGCTGGACCTTGAGCTGTTCGTGGTTGTCGTCGAGCTCGACCGCGGCCCGACCTGGCGCGCCCTTGTCGGCTCAGCGCTTAGTCCGGGTGGCCCGGGTCGTCGTCGAGCGCTGCCTGGTCGCTCGCTCGCCATGGTCGCCGGCTAAGCCCGGTCGACGGCAGAGTTGGTCGCTCGACGATCGAGGCGAGACGGGGCATGGTTCGCCAGGAGATCGTCCGGAGTTCATTGCTCTCTTTCTCCCAGGGACCCTCACCGGACGCTTCTTCGAGACGCTGGGGCGTCCGCGGGGAGAACCGGGTACGCGAGGGCCGTGGGCTGGTTGAGGTGCGCTGGTTTGGCGTGGGCCGGCAGGGCTTCGCGGATTAGCTCTGCTGCTTGTTCAGACCTGCCTGGGTCTCAACAACGTCGAGGACATGTCGACGGTTGCGTAGCGCATCCGTGCGATTGGGGAGCTGGTCCACCCCGGGCCGAGGTCCTCCCGCCCGGGGGGGCCCGTCGCTCCACGATGGTCCGGTGCCGCGGCGCGACCTGGCATTCGAGGCGGACCTGGTGGCGGGCGTGCTCGGGCACCCGCGGCGCACCACCGCTGTACGCGCACCACGTCCAGATCTGGCAGGGCCACCGGTGGGCCATCAACTTCGCCACGCCGGCGTCGTCATGCGTCGCAGCGGTCCTCGCCGGATTGTTGGCCGCGCTGGCGTTCGCGATGCCGGCCAAGGCGGGTCCGGGGAATGGTTCCTGCACCTTTCGGGACCTGAAGGCAGACCTTCCCAGACATTCCTCACCAGTACGATGCGACCGCCACCGTAATGTTCTGTGCGCTCAGCTCGGCGCGCGCCACAAACGGTCTTTGGTGGCGCCCTTGGGAAGGACCAGGCATGCTTCCTCACCAATGCAGTCGCGCCGGCGGGCTGGGCACGCGTACCAGCTGGCGGCTGCTGGCGGTCGATGGCGAAGTCATGCTCGCCAAATGAACCGGCGGCCACTACCGCAGGGAGGTGAAGAAGGTCCGCAGGTCGGCGATCAGCAGGTCGGGGGCCTGATGTGCGGCATAGTGGCTGCCTCGGTCGTAGACGTTCCAGCTGACGATGTTGGCATGGTCGCGCTCGGCGTAGCGCCGGATCGCCTGGATGTCGTTCGGGAACTGGGCGAGCCCGAGCGGGACCGTGGTCGGGCCGACAGGGGTCGGCTCGCGCGCTTCGTCGGCGTACAGGCGCAGCGCCGAACCCGCCGTAGCGGTGTGCCAGTGGATCGAGACATGTGTGAGCACGACGTCGGGATCGAGGCCGATCATGGACTGGCTGTTCCAGGCGAGCAGGCCGATCGGAGAGTCGGCCAGGGCCAGCGCCAGCCTGTCCGGCTGCTGCGTGTGGAGGTGGCTGTAAGCGCCGATGTCCCGCTGAATAGCTCGGAGTACGGCCAAGGCCTTGCGGTCGCTCGGGGACAGCTCAGCGAGCTCGGGAGGCTCGACGCTCGGCGGATACGACATCGACTCACCCTCTGGCAGCGAGAACAGCTGCGTCACGTGAACCCCGAGCACTTCGTCAGGGGCAACCCGGCCCACCTCGGGTGAGATCTTCGAGCCCCAGTCGTTGCCTGCGGCACCATAACGCCGGTAGCCCAGCCTCCGCATCAGCTCGCCCCAGGCCCGGGCGATCCGGCGCGGCCCCCAGCCGGCGTCGGGGGTCGGGCCGGACCATCCGCAGCCGGGCAGCGACGGAATCACCAGGTCGAAAGCGATCACCGGATCGAGGTCGTACCGCCGCGGATCACTCAGCGGCCCGATAATGTCGAGGAACTCCGCGACAGTGCCCGGCCACCCATGCGTGAGCAATAACGGCAAGGCATCCGGTTCCGGCGAACGAACATGCAGAAAGTGAACCGTAGTGCCATCGATGGTGGTCACGTATTGCGGATGCTCGTTTAGCCGGGCTGCCCAGGCAGGCCAGTCGTAGCCGTCTCGCCAGTAGTCCACGAGCGCCTGCACCGATGCCGCGGACCCGCCGTACTCGCCCGGGCGACCGGGCAGTTCCGGCAGTCGGGCCGCATTCACCAGCCGCGCCCGAAGCGCGTCCAGCTCCCTGTCGGTAACCCTTATCTGGAACGGTCGCAGCAGGTCCGGCGGCCGCCCGCTCCGTCGCCCAGGTCCGTCCTCTCCGTCACTCATGGCTTGCCTTCCGGTGTCATTGCCTCGAGCAGCAACAGATAACGGCCGAGCTGTGGCCGCTTCGACAGTACGCGGATCTTTTGGTGGGTGCCGGGCCGCCGCTTGACCCACTATCCAGGCCCGGCTGCGGCGGCACCGCGCGTGTCTCAGTCAGCAGTCGGCTAGCGGGAGGCCGAAAAGTTGCTGGCTCTCTTGGGCGCGTCTCCCTATTCCTTTATTTGTCGTTGTGTCTGTTGGTGGTGTCAGTCACCATTTCCGGGCTGTCGATGGTAGTTCCTGAGCACTCGGGCGATCCCGGCGAGCCCGATCGCCAATGCTTTGCGTTCGGCCGGGGTCAGTCCGTTCAGCAGTTGAGCGTGTTGGGCGTGCAGTTCCTTCCCGATCCGCGTGGCCGCCGCTTGCCCGTCGTGGGTGAGTTGGAGTCGGTAGAGGCGTCGGTTGTTTGGGTTCCGTTCTCGTGATACCCATCCGCGGTCGACGAGTGCTGCCACAAGGCGGCTGACGGTGCTCTTCTCTAGACCCAGCAGCCGCGCCAGTTCGTGTTGGGACATCGCTTCGACGTCGGCGAGCTCACCCAGTGCCATGACCTCCGACAACGAGGCATGTGTGCCGGCGCCGCTGTGTGGCTCCAGGATGCGGCTGAGCCGGATCAGCTGTTGCAGTCCCCGACGCAGCTCGTCGTCCGGGAACACCGAACCAACAGTTGTATCGCCCAACTGTTCCGCCTATTCTGAATCGGAAAGGTTGCTTGATACAACTGTAGGAGATGCCGTGGCTGTCACTGCCCATCGCACCCGTAACCACGCCAACATGTACGGTTTCGCCCGGCACGCCAGGGCCTACGACCTGATTGCCGGCATTCTCGCTAGACCCCTGTACCGCAGGGTCGTCGCCGACGTGACCGAGGTCGCGCTTCCAGCCGGATCCGTGGTTCTGGACGTCGGAACCGGGCCGGGCCGAGTGGCCAGGCTGATCGCCGCGGCCTGTCCGAGAGTCGAAGTCGAAGGAATTGACCTGTCCGCGGAGATGATCGCGCGCGCCACCTCGATCGCCAACACAACCAGCATCGGGAACCTGCGCTTCCAGGTCGCCGACGTCGTCACACTCCCGTTCGCCGACGACTCGGTCGACCTCGTCGTCTCCACCCTCAGCCTCCACCACTGGGACGACCCGGCGGCCGGCCTCAACGAGATCGTCCGGGTGCTCGCTCCCGGCGGACAAGCCTGGATCTATGACTTCCGCACCGCGCTCACAGCGACACAACCGATCACCAGCGGACTGGACGCCGATGTGGCCCTCGAAAGCCCGCTGAACGGAACCACCCGGCTGAACCCAATCTCCCGTCTCGTCCTCCGCCACCGACAACCCCCCAGCTAGCCCGACTCAACCGGAGCGGGTTGCAGAGCCGAAACCGCGCTGCACCTGCCTCGCGGCGTCCGCTGAACTGCCAGCGACCCCCGCCGGGTCATGTGCGTCCCCGCGAACGGTCCGTCACAGCAGCGCTGTGCAATAATCTGCGTATGCACGAAGATACGCGAGTGGATCAGCCACTGGCTGACCAGGTCGACGATCAGCTGGTGGAGCTGGCGGTAGAGATCTTCACGATGCTGGCGGACGCGACTCGGGTGCGGACCGTCCTCGCGTTGAAGGACGGCGAGCTGTCGGTGAACACGCTGGCCGACGTTGTGGGTAGGTCGGCGGCCGCGGTGTCGCAGCATCTGGCGAAGCTTCGGCTGGCACGGATCGTGACCACCCGACACGAGGGCAACCGGGTGTTCTACCGGCTTGCAAACGAGCACCCCCTAGAGCTGGTCACCGACGCAATGTTCCAGGCCGAGCACTCCCTCGACGACCAACCGCGTCACCACAACCGGACACGGCAGGGAGGTGACCGGTGAACGGTCCGAACCCGCCCGCCGGCCACTCGCACCATGACGCACTCGAGCCGGTCGCGCATGTCCACCCGGACTCGATCAACGTTGAGCGCGGCCACAACAAGGAGCACAGTCAGGACCGCGATCACCGTCTCGGGCACACTCACGACCATGATCACGGTCGGAACTCGACAGGGGTGAAGGGCCTCTTCTATCGGTTGTTCGTGGTGCCACACAGTCATGACGCGGCCGACTCGATCGACGACGCGCTGGAGGCCAGCACCCTCGGTATCCGGGCGGTGAAGATCAGCCTGATCTTGTTGGCGATCACCGCGACATTGCAGATCGTCGTGGTGGTCAGCAGCGGGTCGGTGGCGTTATTGGCCGACACGATCCACAACTTCTCCGACGCGTTGACCGCCGTCCCGTTGTGGGTGGCGTTCGTGTTGTCCCGGCGGGCGGCGACACGGCGCTACACCTACGGCTACGGACGGGTGGAGGACCTGGCCGGGCTGTTCATCGTGGCGATGATCGTGCTGTCGGCGGTGCTGGTCGGGTATGAGTCGATCCGCCGGCTCTTCGAGCCGCAGCCGCTGACGAACCTGGGCTGGGTGCTGGCGGCCGGGCTGATCGGGTTCGCCGGCAACGAGCTGGTCGCCGTCTACCGGATCCGGGTGGGCCGCCGGATCCGCTCCGCGGCGCTGGTCGCCGACGGCCTGCACGCCCGCACCGACGGGTTCACCTCGCTGGCCGTGGTGCTCGGCGTGATCGGGGTGTGGGCCGGGTTCCCGCTCACCGATCCGATCGTCGGACTGCTGATCAGCATCGCGATATTCATCCTGCTGTGGGGCACGGCCCGCGACATTGGGCGCAGGCTGCTGGATGGCGTCGACCCGGCCCTGGTCGACCGCGCCGAACAGGCCGTCCGGTCCCTGCCCGGTATCAGCGACGTCGAGACCGTCCGAATGCGCTGGCTCGGGCACCGGCGCCACCGTGAGCAGTGATCCAGCGATGCCGGTCGGCCGGTTCCACCAGCTCGAGCACCAGGCCGACGACCTCATCCGGCGGAGCGTGCCCGGCGTCGCCGCCGTCCGGCTCAACCCGTCCGCCCACCTACCGGCGAACGCGGCACTACACCTGTAACGCCGTGTCAGTCTGCGGGGCATCTACCGTTACGTGACGATGCCCGATCGGTCAAGGCAGCGAGCCGGCAGGTGGTGGGCGCTTTTCCCCGAGGCCGCTCGGCGGCCGACCCCGGTCGGGCCGTCCCGGACGCCGCTCACAGCGACACCAGGCATGACATGTACTCGATGGACCCGCCAAGAGCGATCCCGGCGGTCTTTGGACCTGACCCGTACTAGTTGTGATGGCAATGGCCGGGCTTTGCGAGGCAGGGTCGGCCCGCGCTGGTACGGCCAGCCCGGATCCGGGTGCGCATCAAAGTCATGCGCACCGCCCCGACATGGAGAATCGTCTCACCTCACGACGTCCAAGTGCGGGTTCGTGGTGTGAGGCGGGCACAGGACCAACAGCCGAGCCTTGATCGGATGGCTCGCCGATAGAAGTGTCGCCGGGCGTCGTCTGTTAGGTGAGAAGTGTTTGGATCGGCCGGTGAGGCAACACAGAGAGGAAGCACTCATGGCACTCGTGATCTGCGACATTTCCACCTCGCTCGACGGGTACGTCACCCGCCCGAATGACAGCCGCGAGAAACCCATTCGGCGACGGTGCAGGGATGCTGCACAACTGGATGTTCGACGCGGCGACCGGCGAGGACCGGGGCCATCCTGCAGGAGATGCTCGATGGCGTCGGCGCCATCGTGATGGGTCGCTGTATCTCCATACGATCGACGACTCTGATTTGCGAGACCGGTATGTGTTTCACCGGCCTTTCCACGTGTTCGCCGGCATCGCAGGAACCAGGAACTACGCCGGGTTTGAGAGCGGGAAATTGCGCTACCTCAGCGCACAGCTGGCTAAGAGCACTCCGGCACGGGCCTGATAGGTCACGAACCCAAGGTTCCACGCCGCCGGAGGGTGACCGTACGCTCGGCTCATGTCGATCACTCCGCACATTGTCGTTCAGGGCGCCGAGCGCGCTGTGGCCTTCTACGTCGACGCATTCGGCGCCGAGGAGGTGAGCCGGATTCCCGTTCCTGATGGGCGGTTGATGTCGGTCCAGTTGCGGATTGGCGACGGCCTGCTGCACCTGGCTGATGAGTTCCCCGAGATGGGGGTGCTTGCCCCGCCCTCGATTGGCGGCACGCCCGTGGTGTTGGCCCTCGACGTCGCTGACGCCGAGGCCATGTTCGCGCAGGCGGTGGCGGCGGGCGCACAGATTCGTCAACCGTTGGCGTACATGTTCTGGGGCGACCGTCACGGCCAGCTCGAGGACCCGTTCGGGCATCGCTGGAACATCGCTCAGCATGTACGCGACGTGCCACACGATGAGGTCGTTGCCGCCGCCGCACAGGCCTTCACTTGAGTGGTTACCGACCGCTGGGGCACCAGCCGACTGCGCGTGTCGGAGCTTTTACTGGGGCAATGACCTTACCCGTCTGAGACATACCGACGCCCGTGGGATGGTCCGGCAGTGTGCTCCTGGCCCACCACGACCTCGGCCAAGATGGGCCCCTCTTGTCAAGAAAGGAGAATCGACGTCGCACCACTCTGCCGGCTATGGGAGGCTCATTCCCTGCCTTTAAGCTCAGTCGCTCGAACTGGCTGCCGTCCGGACGTAGGCCGCGTAGTGGCCGGGGCACGGACGGGTTCCGTGCTCTACGTTTTACTGCACCGGACCCGGTAACCTCAGCAATCTTTGGCAGGTGAGCAGCACCTGGGAGGAAGACGACCTCTGGGAAGAACCACCGGCGCGGAGCGACCGTGCCATCAACCCTGTCACCCGTCGGGGTCCTCGACTACCTGCGCGTCGCGTCGTTCTCCTGGTACGGGCAGGTCGACGAGCTGTCCTTTCCTCGGTCGTCTCTACGACCGGGGCTCCTTGCCGTCCAACGACCCTCGGCAAGACTGCTGATCGCGACATTCGGCAGCATCGCCTCGCACTACGACTGGGACGACGACTGTGGATCTTCACCGACTCGCGGCTCCAGCTGGCTAGTGGACCGGACGATGTGCTGCTGGAGTTTCTCTCCCAGCTCGTCCACCCTGTCCTGCGTGCGGATACGAGCGAAGCGCAGCAGATCGTGCAGGACGGCAACTCCATGTGACCGTCCTTCAGCCTGTTGTTGGGGCTGAGGGCGCCCCGAACAGCTGAGCGAACTCAGCGGGTCCCGCGCCGAGCGACACTCCCGATGAGAACTAGGCCGAGGTCGACCTTCAGCTGCAGATGAAAACGCATCACGCGCACCGCGGCGGACGGGGTGTGGTCGGTCGCCGATGCCGGGCAGGCCGTCAGCGGGTCCCTGCGTCGTAGTCATCTTCTGGGTTTGGGTTGCGGGGCAGTCGAGGTGCCGGCCGATGGTCTTGGCAGAGCGGGGAGGTCGCGAGGCATGTGATGGCACAGGCGGTGTTGCATCAGTGGTACGGCCTAGGCCGCGTGTGGCGACGTTGTGCATGCCGTATTCGACCAGGCTGCCGCGTTGGCACTCGCGTGCGGTGTAAATGCCGCGGTCAGCGTGTGCCGATGCTGGGTCCCGACTCAACGACTTCGCTTCGTCCAGCACGCTTGGGCGGAGGCCCACCCTCAGCACGATGAGCACGATCAGGATAAGGCGATGACTACCTTCGCGCGGGCATGCTCGACTTCCAGGTAACGGATTGCCTCGGCTGCGTCTTCGAAGGCGAAGGTCTTGTCCACGATGGGGGTGACCGACCGCGACTCGACCAGTGCCGAGAGCTCCGATAGGTTTTGCGTACTCGGCTGAGCATCCGGTATGACCAGCCGTAAGCGTGACACGCGTGCCGTCAATTGCGCACGAACTATCAAGCTGAGCGGCCCGATGAACCTCCCCTGACCCGACACGCCTCCACCTGATAGCACGATGGTTCCGGAAGGCTTGAGAATGTGCCGGAGGTCGCGCAACGACCGGTTGCCCACGAGGTCGAGCACTACGTCGTACTGGCGGCCCGACTCGCTGAAGTCCTCACGGCCGTAATCGACGACGACGTCGGCACCCAAGGAACGCGCGAGGTCTGCATTACGGGCACTGCAGACAGCCGTCAGATGCACCCCCATGGACTTCGCCAGCTGGACGGCGAACGTCCCCACACCGCCGGAAGCACCGTTGATCAAAACGCTGTGTCCCGCCTCCACCTGGCCTGCTCGCAGACAGACTAGAGCCGTGTTGGCGGCAAGAGGAATTGCAGCGGCCTGCTCAAAGCTGAGGCCCGCTGGCATCGTAGCCACGACGCCCTCCGGGGCGGCGACATACTGCGCGATAGCCGCACCGGACTCACCGAAGACGTCGTCGCGTGGCCTCCACCGGGTCACGCCTTCGCCCACCGACTCCACCGTGCCGGCGAAGTCGGTACCCCGAATCCTGACCCTCGGGGCAGCACGACCGAACGTCGCCGAATCGAGCAGGCGGGCAAGCCTAGGTTCCCCGCGCATCACGTGCCAGTCCCGCGCGTTGACCGACGCGGCTTTGACCCTGACCAGTACCTCGTTGTGGCCGGGAACGGGCATAGGGACGTCATCGACCCGGAGGACATCCGGCGAGCCGTAGCGATCCTGGACCAGCGCTCGCATATGCCCTCCGGATGCCGAAGACTGAGCCTCCACTGGTTGCAACGATATAGGCGACGATGGCTCGCCTCTCCGCCATCGCGGCACGTGACGTGGCCAGTGACCTCTTCAGTGTGAACCGGCTCAGCTCAGCCTAGGTCGGCCGTTGATAGCGTCTGGGCCTCAGATGTGCCGCAGGCGTCGGCTTGGACTAGCTGCCAGCTACGAGAAGTCACGCCCAGGTCACCAGCTGCAGGTCGACGTGCAGTTCATCCAACTCTAGGTCCGGCTGTGCCCCAGCACCTGCTGCATCCCAGCGAGTTTGGGGCCTCGGGCGAGGCGGAATCCGGCAATCCCCAGGATGACGAAGGTTGGGAACCCTCCGGCCGGGATTACAAGCGCCGCCTTCGGTACCGCAAGGACCGCCTGAGCCAAAGCGTTGACCCCGGCTGCGGCCAAGGCGGCGACCGTCAGCGGCCGGGGCAGGGCCCCGGTGCGAATCCCAGCTAGCCCGAGCGCGCCGAGCAGCGCTGCCAGGCCGCCCCGTGCACTGGCCCGCCTGCGGCGAAGAGGAAGCGATGCAACGACTTTGCCCGGTCCGTTGAGAGACGCCGGCGTCGTTGGCGAGGGCACGGTGCCCGTAGAGCGCCAACCTGCCGGATGGCGAACATCGACATACGTGCGGCCAAACTCGTCGCCACGGCGAGGCCGTGGTCGACGTAGCACCGCTTGCTCGCTACTCCGCGTAGGGCTGGTCGGTTCCCTGTGCGCTGTAGGCGATGCTCCAGACGTAGCCGTCCGGGTCCGCGAACGAACCGCCGTACCCGCCCCACGGCAGGCCGGCGGCGGGCTT
>JBKOUS010000190.1:0-5072 GCA_046723505.1 Actinomycetota bacterium | reverse complement strand
TTGACCTGTTTTTTCGGCTGGACCTTCGCCGGCCTCGCCTCCGCCAGCGAGGAGGCGCTGATTGAGCTCACCCAACGGATCCGCTGGTGGGGCAAGGTGCTCCAGAGCCGCGGAGTCGCTGCCCTGTTGGAGACTGCGATGGCCGACGAGCAAATCCCAGAGCGGCTGTTGAGCCTGCGCGGAGGGGAACGGATGCTGACCGATCTGCGCCATCTCGGCCAGAGCCTGCATGCGGCGATGACGTCGGCTCAACTCGGCGTCGGTGCGCTTGTCGAGTGGCTCCGGGCGCGGATCTCGGAGGCCCGCGAGATCGGCATTTCCGAAGCCACCCGGCGGCTGGAGAACGATGCCAAGGCCGTCACGATCTTGACAGTGCATCGCAGCAAGGGTTTGGAGTTCCCGATCGTCTACTTGCCTGAGGCTTGGGATCGGTACTCCAACGGCTCTGACGAGGGTCGGATCCTCAGGCTCCATGAGCCGACGCCCGGTCATCTGGAGTTGGCGAGCAGCGGCAAATGTGTGCTCGACGTCGGAGGTCGACACGGTCCCGGCAGGCCTGAGCGCTTCTCGCGCTATCGAGACGAAGAGGCCGGAGAAGACCTAAGGCTGTTGTACGTCGCCCTAACCCGTGCGCAGTGTCAGGTGGTGACCTGGTGGGCCCCATCGTTCAACACACCGGGCTCGGCGCTGCACCGTTTTGCTTCGCGCAGGCCGACCGACCCGGCGTCCCCTAAAGCTGTCTATCCATTGAATGGCGATCCTTTTGGCGGTCGTGAGCTCGGTCCTGGATTCAGTGTCGAGACGATCACTCCGCGGGCGCTCACCGGGTGGCAGTCGATGACAGAGCCTCCATCGGTGCTGCGGGTACGAGGCTTCGACCGCGAGCTCGATCTGGCCTGGCGCCGGACGTCCTACTCGGCGCTCACCGCCGCCGCCCATGGCGCCGACGCACCCCAGCCTGCTGTCGGGAGTGAACCGGAACCCACCCGGGAAGACGACGAGTCGGCTCAAGCTGCTTCCTCAGTCTCGGCAGAGTATGAAGCACACTCCATCGGTGACGGTTTCGATGCACCATCACCTATGCATGATCTGCCATCGGGCGTCGAGTTTGGGACCGCTGTACACGCCGTGTTCGAACGTGTCGACGCCATGGCTGCGGACCTGCCCGCGGCTCTACGTCAGGTGTGTGCGGCGACGCTGGCGCAAGGTCCAGCAACGTCGATGACAGCCGATGCGTTGGCCAGTGCGCTGCTCCCAGCCTTCCGTACACCACTTGGGCCGCTCGCTGACGAACAACGACTCTGTGACATCCCACGCGGTGATCGGCTGACCGAACTGAGCTTTGAGTACCCGCTGACTGGCGGCGACACGACGAACGCCGAAGTCACCTTGGGCATGGTGAGTCCGCTACTGCGCCGCTACCTCTCCCCATCGGACCCGCTCTCTAACTATCCCGACTCGCTGGACGACCCGGCTCTGAACACGCAGGCGCTGCGCGGCTATCTGACCGGCAGCATCGATGCCGTGCTCCGGATTAGGCGCGAAGACCGGGCGCCCAACTACTTGGTTGTGGATTACAAGACTAACTGGCTGGGCGGTTTCGACGGCCAGGTGCTGAAGATCGGCGATTACACACCGGCACGGATGGCCGCTGCGATGATAAGCGCCCACTACCCGCTGCAGGCGCTGCTGTACGCGGTGGCCGTCCACCGAATGCTCCGGTGGCGGCAGCCGAACTATGATCCGGCCGTCCATTTAGGGGGCGTCCTCTATCTGTTCGTACGCGGGATGGCTGGACCGGAGACCCCGCGGGTGGATGGCGCGCCGTGTGGGGTGTTTAGTTGGCACCCGCCAGCCCCGCTGGTCGTCGAACTCTCCGCGCTGCTGGATGGAGTGCCGATGTGAGCATTCAATCCAAGCTGGCCGTCGGTATCGCTGACCGCGGCATGGTGGTCCAGGCAGCATTGGGTCTCCTCGCCGTCTTCAACCAGGCGGGAGTTCTCAATCCGGTTGACGTGCACACGGCCGATGTGGTGTGCAGGATCGGCCGCGATCCCGACGAGCGGGTCCAGCTTGCCCTCGCCTTGACGGTCCGTGCGCTCCGCCATGGCTCGGTCTGCATTGACCTTCGGACGGTACACACCACAGCCTTCGATGAGATCGAGGCCGCGATAGACGTCGCCGCGCTGCCGTGGCCTGAGCCGGAGGAGTGGATCGCTGCCTGCAAAGCGAGCTCGCTGGTTGCGGATGGTGCTGACCAGCCTGGTGGTCGCCCGCTTCGTCTGGGCGGCGGTCTGCTCTATCTGGAGCGGTACTGGCAGCAAGAGGAGCTGGTCCGAGTAGAGCTGCAGCGACGTTTCGCGGCACCTGCGCCTGAAATTGACCCGTCACGGCTCGCGGCCGCGTTGTCGAGACTGTTCGACCACCAGGGCCTGGGGCCAGGTGAGACAGACAGCCAGCAGCTGGCGGCTGCCGTCAGCGCACTTGGCAGGGTGAGCGTGCTCGCGGGCAGCCCGGGCACGGGTAAGACGACGACGGTGGCCCGGCTACTGGCCCTTTTGCGAGATCAGCCCGGGCCTGCTCCGCGGATCGCGCTGGCTGCGCCGACCGGAAAGGCCGCTGCCCGTCTGGAGGAGGCGGTGCGAGCCGCAACGGCGCAACTGGATCCGGAGGATCGGCGTCGCCTGGGCGAGCTGACGGCATCGACCCTGCATCGCCTGCTGGGCTCGTTGCCTTCGAATCGAAGCCGGTTCCGGCACGATGCCACGAACCAGCTGCCGCACGATGTCGTGATCGTCGATGAGATGTCGATGGTGTCCCTCACTCTGATGGCGCGGCTGCTCGAGGCAGTGCGTTCGAGCGCCCGATTGGTGCTGGTTGGCGACCCGGATCAGTTGTCGTCGGTCGAAGCTGGCGCTGTGCTGGCTGACATTGCGCGAGCCCCTGGCGCGCCTGACGTGCGACTCGGGCAGCACCTGGTTGAGCTGGGTCTGATCTCCAATATGGAGACAGCGCCGGTTCATGGGGTTGTGCGACTCACCCACACCTGGCGGTTCGGCGGCGCGATCGACGCGCTCGCTCGGGCGATCCGGGCCGCTGATGCCGACGCGGCAGTCGCGGTGCTCCGTTCCGGAGCGAGCGATGTCGAGTTCAGGGAAGTTGATCTTGAATCGTCACCGACGGAGGCATTGGCGAAAGCCTTGGCCGCCATGACAGCACAGGTTCGCGAAGCAGGCATCGCCATGCTGGAGGCGGCGGGATCCGGTGATATCGCAGGGGCGCTGGCGGCGCTCGATCGGCATCGGCTGCTGTGCGCTCACCGACGCGGGCCGTACGGGGTGCTCCGGTGGGGTTTGGAGGTAGAACGCTGGCTGGCCGAGGCGATCCCTGGATACGGCGAAGATGGCGAGTGGTATGTCGGACGGCCCTTGCTGGTCACTGCAAACGACTACGAGATGTCGCTCTACAACGGCGACACCGGGGTCATCGTGGAGACACCAAACGGTGTGCGCGCGGCCTTCGCCCGCGGTGCTGCGGCCAAACTCTTCCCGCCGGTACGGTTGGACGCCATCCAGACCGTACATGCCATGACGGTGCATCGTGCGCAGGGCAGCCAGTTCGACAGCGTGTCGTTCGTGGTGCCTCCGTCGGACTCTCCCCTGCTGACCCGTGAACTGCTCTATACCGCGGTAACTCGAGCACGGCGACACGTGCTGCTCATTGGCTCCGAGGAGGCCATCAGGCGTGCCGTGCAGCGCCCCGCAAACCGAGCAAGTGGGCTGGGGCAACGCCTGGCTACCCAGGACCATTTCTTGCCGTAGACAACTGGAGCAGGCGAAGCGCTGGGCTATCGCAAGCTTGCGCGATCAGACAATGGTATTTGTCAGCACTTTTCGCCGTCGCCGATCAGCAAACCTCGACCCGAACGAGAGGCTAGAGGGGCGCCTTACCGTCCCGCCAGGTCTGAATCATCCGGGACGCGATCGAGCTGTTCCCGGGTAGCCCCAGCTCGCCGGAGTCCAGCTTGGCGGTGAGTTGGTCACGGGTGTACCACTCCGCGTGGGCGATCTCGTTGGTGTCCACGCGGATGTCGGTTCCGGTTGCCTGGGCGAAGAAAGCGACCATCAGCGAGCGCGGAAAGGGCCACGGTTGGCTCCCGAAATAGCGCAGCTCAGACAGACTGATGTCAACCTCTTCGCCGACTTCCCGATGGATGGCCTGCTCCAGCGACTCCCCAGACTCCACGAAGCCGGCGAGCACCGAAACCCGGTTGCCCCAGGCCACTTGGCCGCCCAGTAGCAAGCGGTCCTGGGCATCGACGACGGCGACGATCACTGCTGGATCCGTTCGAGGGAAGTGGTCTCGGCCACATCGCGTGCAGTGCCTCGCAAACCCGCCATTGATCACCACCGTCGCGCCACCACACCGAGGGCACTGCGGCTCCAGGCGATGCCAATGCGTTACCGCGGCAGCCGTGGCGGCGATGTCGCGCTCGTTGTCAGTGAGTTGGAAGCCAACCTCGCGGAAATCATGCATCTCTCCATCTGCCAGCTCTTCCACGGCGAAGATCGGTGACCCGTTGAGCAGTCCCAGCAGCCGGTGACGCTGGCTGTCGAACTCCATGAAGGGCCTCGTCATCCGGAGCTTGCTGCCGCCGGCATTGGTCGAGAATCGGGACTCGGGGTCAACGGTGAGAAGCCTGGCGTCCTCGGCGTGCCAGAGTCCCGCCACCCACTCGGCGGACCCGCGGTGATGGTCGACGCGGTCCAGGTCACTCGGCATCGCCCAATTGATCATGAGGTTAGGGTAATCGCTCAACCTGTCCAGTCAGGATCGATTCGATGAGGCGGCGGTCCGGCAGCGCCGTTGGCAGGACGATCTCATCTGTGCGTACGTGATAGAAGATCGCATCGATCTGGTCAATTGGCAGCCCGTGTGCCTCGGCCCAGGCCAGCCGGTAGATCGCAAGCTGCAGCGGATCGGCTGCGTCCGTGCGACCGGTTTTCCAGTCCACAACCTGGAAACGGACCTCCTCGGGTGTCGCAGGTTCGAGATGCCGGTAGACCGCGTCG
>JBKOUS010000222.1:0-16432 GCA_046723505.1 Actinomycetota bacterium | reverse complement strand
CCTCGAGCCGGTCCGCGACGGTACCTTCAAACACCTCGTCGCCGAGCTCAACCCGAACGCCGCCCAGGATGTCGGGATCGATGACCTCCTGGATCGCAACCTCGCGGCCTATCTGCTTCCTAAGAGCAGCGCGGAGCCGATCCAGTTGGTCGGAAGACAGCGGCTTGGCGACCCGGACAGTTGCCACGACCCGATTCTTCTGTGCCGCGGCCAGCGTGACGTAACCCTCGATGGTGTTCGCAAAGGTCCGCTCACGAGCCGCCACAGCCCGCTTCGCGAGCACGATCGTTGCCCCGGCCGCCCTGCCGCTAAGTAACCCCTCGACCAGCTCCTGACGCTCGCGCAGCTCGATCGAGCGATCTGCGAGCACATTGCGCAAATCAGGGTTGGACTCGACCAACCGCGCAAATCGGAAGAGTTGATCTTCGGTATCTTCCAGCTCACCGCGTCTCTCCGCCGTGATGAGCTGGGCACGTACGGCCTGCCGCTCCAATGCGGCAGCGAACGTACGGCCTCCGGCCCACCGGAGCGTTGCAGCCTCGGCCACCAGGTCAGCGACGGCCCGGTCAACTTTGCCGTCGAACAACCCATGCACCAACGCGCGGCGGGCACCTTCTGGCGTTCCGGGGTCGGTTACCGCGCGCCGCAGCATGGGGGAGGACTCGAGCGCATCGACGACCGCAAACAGGTCGGTGGCGAAGGTGTCGCCGACCTGACTTTCATCCAGCATGCGGTCGAACGAGCTCAGTCGTGTATCGGTTGGGACGGTCATAACGCACTCTTGCTCATATTCATGACCTGCGTGCAGGGGTCGGTTCCCCTTCAGCTTCAAGCTCGGCGAGGAAACGATCGACCGTACGCCGTGCTCGCTCGTCGTCCTCCAGCGACTCGCCGACGATCCGGCTCGCCAGCGTGGTGGCCAGGGTGCCGACCTCGGCTCGCATCTGAGCCATCACCGAAGCGCGCTCGGCCTCGAGCTGAGCCTCTCCCTGCGCTCTGATCCGGGTGACCTCGGCATGTGCCTGATCTCGAAGGTCGGCGAGGATCTGGGTGCCCTCGCTCTTGGCTTCCTCGCGGATCCTGGCCGCTTCGGTGCGTGCCTCGGCTAGTTGCTCGTTGTACTGCCGCAAAGCCGCCTCAGCAGCCTCTTGAGCTTTCTCCGCCCTCTCCAGACCACCCTGGATGGCAGCGGTGCGTTCGGCGTAGGTTGCCTCGAACCGCGGCACCACGAATCTGGCGATGAGGAAAGTCAGCAACAGCGCGAACACAATAGAGGCGATTACTTCCGCCAGATTCGGGAGTAGCGGATTCTCCTGGAGCGGTACCAGAAGAGTGGTCATCGCGACCACCCGCTCAGCCGAAGACGAAGGCGAGGGCGATGCCGATGATCGCCAGCGCCTCAGTCACAGCGAATCCGATCCAGGCGGTCCCCATCATCGCACCGCGAGCCTCCGGCTGCCGCGCGGTGCCCTGGATGACCGAGCCGAAGATCAAGCCCACGCCGATACCGGGTCCAATGGCGGCGAGGCCGTAGCCGACGATGCCGAGGGATCCGGTGAGTTCCATTGGAGTCATTGAGACTTCTTTCTTGACGGGGTTTCGCGGAATCTGCCGAAACCGAGGGTGGTCAGTGCTCCTCGGCGGCGGCCGAAGAGATGTACTGGGCGGTGAGAACGGTGAAGATAAATGCTTGCAAGGACTGAACGAAGATCTCAAGGCCGAAGATCGCCATGCTGACGATCAGTGACACCACACCCGCGGTCTTGTTGATGATCGAAGATGAATGCAACAACAAGTACTCCCCGCCCAATACGAACACCAGAACCAGCAGGTGTCCGGCGAACATGTTGGCGAAGAGTCGCAAGGACAGCGTGATCGGCCGAACGATGATGTTGGAAACGAACTCGAGTGGGATGATCAGCGGCCACATGAATGCTGGCACGCCCGAGGGCAGCGAGGTGTGCTTGAGATAACCAAAGAAACCATGCTTGGCGATGCCCACCCCGTTGTAGATCACCCACACCATGATCGCCAGGCCATAGGGCCAGCCCACATGCGAGGGGGTGGGTAGCAAGCTGAGCGGGAAGACCCCAAAGAGGTTGTTGACGAGCACGAAGGAAAAGAGGGCGATCAGGAGCGGCAGGTACTTGCGGAAGTCGTGCCCGATCATGTCGCGGGCGATCGTGTTCCGAACGAAGAAGTAGGCCGTTTCGCCGAGGTACTGGCCTTTGCTGGGCACCATGGCGTTCTTGCGTGCCATGATCATCCAGAAAGCCAAGATCAAGATCACCGAGACAATGGCCTGCAGCATGTACTTGTCAAACCAGGCCAACCAGGGAACGTTTTCGAACAGCGGTGGGACGTCGAAGCTATGCACCCCGGGGGCTTCGAAGCCGCCGCCGTCTGTTTCCAGCGGGATCAGGCCCGACAAGAAACCGCTCACCGTTCCCCCTTCTCGGCCTTCTGCGTGGGCCCGGTTACCGTGGCCTGGTTGCATCGATCCTTGGCACCCGTTACAGGTGCCAAATCATCGATGCGGCCAAAGCGCCGGATGATCGCGTACGTCCCGAAGGCAGCGCCTGCGACGATCCCGATCGGCAAGAGGAACTTGGTGCCGAGGTAGTGATCGCCGAGCCAGCCCAGCAGTCCGTAGATCAGCACGCCGGAGATCAAGTAGGAGAGCACCCGTAGCCCCAAGTCCATGCCGCCCGATTCCTCGCCTCCTTGCGATCTCGGCTGGTCGAAGGCCGCCTTCGGTTGTTCCTTCATGGCGTGACACACGCTAGCAGTGATTGTGGCGACGGTCACGGCTCCAAGACACCTTTGCTCGGCGGCACGTATTCGGTGTCATATGCCCCGATTCGCAATCGAGAAAAGACAAAGATCTCAACCGCCAGCCATCCCGCGACAACGATGATCGTCGTCAGGAAGACGACCATTGGCCTCAAGGTTGGCCAGGCTTCGTGGTGGGCGTTATAGAGCACCAGAACCAGTCCAAGTACGACGACCCGCGCTGTGTAGCTGCACATCGAGACAGTGAGCAGCGTTCGGGCACCTGCGTCGGCAAACAGCACCATGACGTACTGGCCGACTCCATAAAAAAACAACACCATGGCCGCCGCCAGGGTAGCCGAAATCAGGCCGCTGGTACCGAAGCCGATGGTGAAGCCGATCAAGCACAGCGCTGCAGCCGTCACCCCGCCTACGGCGCCGCCGATCAGCAGCTTGCGGGCCCTGATGACGTGCACACTCGGCCCGTCGGCAGGCGTCGCCGCAGGCTCGGGGCGGCTGTCGACGGTCATGGGCAGCAGTCCTTCTTGTGCAAGGTCGGAGCTGGGTCGTGATCGGATCCGGGCCGGGCCGCGTCGCGAACGAAGGTCGCTGGGCTGCGTGCGTGAAAACTAACACGGAGTTGATTGCTGCGCGCGCTTTCGCTCGCTGTGTCAAATGGCTCGCTCCGCTCGCTGCGATGTTGGCCGGGAGCCGCCGTCTTCGTCGAATCCACGAAACGATTGTGTCGGAGAATCAGCTCTCTTCTTGACGGGTTTCGTCGGCTCTTCCTCCAGATCGGCGGCGCGAACATCGCGTGCGCGGACCGCGTAGGCGCCGCGAGCTGAGTGAGCAATCAACCCGGATCGCGTGCCGCCGTGCTGAAAAGGAGGAAGGGGACATGCTTTTCGTCCCCGAGCGACGACGAAGTAGGCGGACTCCAAAGCGCGATCCGCAGCGAGCGGAGCGAGCAATCAGACAGGGGATTCAAACTACAGCGCCTCCCCGCGACGAACTTGGTTCTTGGTGCGTACTGGACGACCGAGCGTGACCACCATCAAAACCAGCGCACACACCACGCCCACGGCAACAACGGTCCACTGCCGCTCGCTCTGGACCAAACCCAAAATGATCACGCCGAAGGAGACGAGCGCCGACCAGACGTACATCAGCATGACGGCACGACGCTGGCTGTGACCGCGTTCCAGCAGCCGGTGGTGCAGATGCTGCTTGTCAGGTAGGAACCACCACTTGCCGGCATAGGTCCGCCGGATGAACGCCAAGGTGAGATCAAGAAACGGCAAGGCCAGGATTGCCAGCGGCAACACCAAGGGAAGGACTGTCGGAACCAAACCCCCGCGACCGTCTTGCAACTGCGAGATGTCGATCTGTCCGGTGAGGCTGATGGCGGATGTCGCAAGCAGCAGACCGAGCAACATCGCGCCTGAGTCGCCCATGAACATCCGCGCGGGGAAGAAGTTGTGCGGCAGGAAACCGAGACAGACGCCAGCGATCGTGACCGTAATCAGGCTGGAAGTCGTCGCCCTGGTGAGGCCCTCAGTGACGGTGAGCAGGTAACAGTAAGCGAAGAAGGCAAGCGCGCCGATCCCGACTACTCCGGTGGCCAGCCCATCCAGCCCGTCCACGAAGTTCACCGCATTCGAGCAGAGCACGATGAAGAACACTGTGATCGCAACCGAGGTTGTGCTATCCAGCGAGACAATCTGGTTGGGCAGTGGGATCCACAGCATCTTGACGCCGAGCGCAACAGCGATGCCGGCCGCGAAGACCTGCCCGGCGAACTTAGTCAGCGGCGGCAGCTCGAAAACATCATCGAGCACGCCGACCAGACAGATCACCGTCGCGGCGACCAGGACAGCCCAAGAGTCCTGCTGCACGGTCGCTAGCCGGCCGAGGAACGGCAGCTGCCATGAGATCAGAATCGCTGCGGCCACACCAGCTAGCATCGCGACGCCACCGAAATACGGCATCTCGATCGTGTGCACGTCGCGGTCCCGGACTTTCGCCATTGCTCCGGTCCGCAGGGCCAGCCGGCGGCACACGCCACTGAGGAGGAAGGTCACTGCGGCTGCGATGCAAAGAACTAATAGGTACTCGCGCACTCAGCCTCCCGCAGTGGGCTCTGAGCCGTCATCACGGCCTGAGCCTTCACCGTTAGGGCTTGAGTCTGACGAAGGCCCATCCTGAAGATTCTGAGCCTCACTGGTCAGATCGCGGAGACTCGGCGCGGTCTCGCGCAGCGTTTCCACGCTGATGGCACCCCGTCGCAGTACGTCACCGTCTTCGCGTTGGGTGAAATCGACGATGGTCGATGGTGCACCACCCGCTCCGCCCAGCGGACCGCCGTCTAGATAGACCGACACCGTATCGCCGAGTTGCTGGATCGCCTCGTCGCATGTCAAGGCCGCAGGTTGGCCACTGATGTTGGCACTACTCACCGCCATCGGACCGGTCCGCCGCAAGATGTCGCGTGCCAGCTCATGATCGGGCACTCGAAGCGCGATGGTGCCCTCGGTGTCACCAAGATCCATCCGCAGGCTGGGTTGGATCCGACAGATCACTGTCAGTGCGCCGGGCCAGTGTCTGTCCACGAGGGCCTGGGCTGTCTGGGGAACGTCTGCCGCAAGAGTCCGGATCAGTGGAGGCTCACCGATCAGTACCGGGGGAGGCATGTCGCGACCCCGGTTCTTGGCGGCTAGCAGCCGCTGCACTGCCTCAGCGCTGAACGCGTCTACACCGATCCCATAAACGGTGTCCGTCGGTAGCACGATGCACTCGCCATCTTTGATGGCCTGGCGGGCGGCCTCACATGCTTCCGCGGTGCTTGCGGGATCGCCGCCGGTGCAGTCGAATCGTCGATACCCGAGGTCGACGGCCGTCTCTGGCACCTCCCTCGGATCGGGTTCGCCGGGCACGCCGGTCGTGGTCACCGGTCAATCCTGCCAGAATCGGTTGTTGGCGGCGCTGAGAGCGCAATGATCACCTAGCGCCCACCGAATCGCGCGCCGACGTGCTGGGGAGGAGCGAGGAGATACGCATCTTCGTCCCGGAGCGACGACGAACTGGTCGGCTACAAAGCGCGGAGCGAGCGGAGCAATCAGTACGAGCGCGCACCGAAGCCGCCAGGACTCGCGAGAGGAGAGTGCAGCGAGCGGAGCAATCAAGCACGTCGGATGCCAGTGACGAAGCGCGGCCGGCCGGCCAGGTCGCGATGATCACGTACGGCAGCGAACCCCCCGTGCTGGACGAGCGCCTGTTGAGCAGACTCCCCTTGCACGTCTGCATGCTCAACACAGAGCAAACCCGCCGATCGCAGCAGGCGCGCAGCCTCGGCGACCACCACCCTGATCACCTCCAACCCGTCCTGACCGGCGAACAAGGCAAGGAGCGGATCGTGATCACGTACCTCGGGAACCACGGACTCGAATGCCTCCAACGGGATATAGGGCGGGTTGGCGATCACCAAATCGACCGTGCCGTCGAGCTCAGGCAGGGCGCCGCCCATGTCCTGTACATGCAGCTCAACCGTCGTGTCCGCGAGGTTGCGCCTCGCGTAGGCCGCAGCCTCCTCGGACACCTCGACAGCATGAACCCGCGTGCCGGTGAGCTCTGTGGCTATGGATTTGGCGATTGCACCGCATCCGGTCCCGAGCTCGACTACCACTGGCAAGTGCCGCGACTCACCGCGCGCGACCGCATAGACCATCGGACGCAGTTGTTCGATCGCCCAGCCAGTCATCACTTCGGTCTCGGGTCTGGGCACGAAGACACCAGGACCCACTTCAAGTTCCAAGTGGCGAAAGTGAGCCAGGCCGGTCAGGTGCTGTAACGGGACCCGACGCGCGCGCTTGTTGATCAATGCTTGGAAGTGCGCCGCCTGGGCATCCTCAACGGCATCGACGAGCGGGAGCCGGGCCAACTCGACTCCGGTTGCGTACGCCAGCAGCTGCCGAGCCTCCTGGTCCGGAGAAGCGACGCCCACCTCGCGCAGTCGACGTGCAGCTTCATGGAGAAGCGGTCGTACGGCCTTGCTCACGAGTTTGGACCACCTGCCTGGGAGAGCCGCAGCTCGGTGTCGGCCTCCTGAAGCGCGTTGATCACCGCGTCCAAGTCGCCATTCAGAACTTGGTCAAGGTTGTAGGACTTGAATCCGATTCGGTGATCAGAGATGCGGTTCTCTGGAAAGTTGTAGGTCCGAATGCGCTCGGAACGGTCAACGGTTCGGACCTGACGACGGCGGGCCGCCGAAGCCGCGTTGGCAGCTTCCTCTTCAGCGGCTGCGGTCAGCCGCGCCCGAAGCATCCGCATCGCCTGTTCGCGGTTCTGCAACTGCGAGCGCTCGTTCTGGCAGGAGACAACAATGCCGCTCGGCAGATGGGTGATGCGCACGGCCGAGTCAGTGGTGTTGACGCCCTGACCGCCCGGGCCGGACGAGCGGTAGACGTCGATCCGGAGGTCCCCCTCGTCGATAGCAACCTCGGTCTCGGAAACCTCGGGCATTACGAGCACACCAGCGGCGGAGGTATGGAGCCGACCCTGTGACTCTGTTATCGGGACCCGTTGCACCCGATGCACGCCACCCTCGAACTTGAGGACCCCGTAGGGCATAGCGTCAGCTTCTCCCTCGACCGGGGCCTTGATCGCCACAGTCACTGACTTGTAGCCGCCAAGATCGGTTTCCTGAGCATCCAAAATCTCGATCTTCCAGCCCCTGCTCTCGGCGTAGCGCGAATACATCTTCAGCAGGTCAGCGGCGAACAGGGCTGACTCCTCGCCGCCTTCACCTGATTTGATCTCCACCAGCGCATCCGAGGAGTCATTCGGGTCCCGCGGAGCCAACAGTCGGGTCAACCGCTCGGTAACTTCGCCGAGCTGCACCTCCAACTCGGCCGCCTCGGCGGCCAAGGAGGGGTCCTCAGCTGTCAGCTCTTTCGCAGCCGCAAGATCATCCGTCAGCCGGGCGTACTCATCCAACGCCTTGATCACGGGAGTCAGCTCCGCGTAGCGCCTGCCTACCTTGCGGGCACGAGCCAGATCGGCATGAACTTCCGGATCCGCAAGCGCGGTTTCCAGCTCCTGGAACTCAGCACGCAGTGGGGCTGCCGACTCGAACATCTGGCACTCCCCTCTCCGACTTGTCAGCGTGCGTGGTTGCCCTGGCGACCACCCACGCTGACGGCTCGGTGACCCGGACGTAGCAAGCGCCGGGATGCAGGTTACTTCCTGCCTCCCGGCGCTGTTGCGCAGCTACTTGCTGGTGGCCTTCTTGGCTGACTTCTTGGCCGCGTACCTCTTCTCGAACCGAGCAACGCGGCCACCGGTGTCGAGAATCTTCTGCTTGCCCGTGTAGAACGGGTGGCAGGCGGAGCATACGTCCGCGTGTATCACGCCGTTCGGCGCAGTGCTGCGGGTAGTGAAGGTGTTGCCACAGGTGCAGGTCACCTGCGTCTCTACGTACGCGGGGTGAATGTCGGGCTTCATGCTTGTCTCCTCGTCATGGGCGCCGGGTCGCCACGCATTCTGCGCTTATGGCGTGAACCGGCACCAAAGAGTGATTCTGCCGCAGTCTGACAAACGGCAGCAAATGCAGAACGGCAAGCGACTCCGCTTTAGTCCCGGATGCGGGGACGCTGTTAGTCCTGTGCCGGGATGGTCTTGGTGATCGCCATCAGGAACTCAGTGTTGCTCTGGGTCTTGCGGAGGCGGTCCAGCAGCATCTCCAGCCCCTGCAGACTCTCCAATCCCGAGAGAACGCGGCGCAGCTTCCATACAATGGCCAGTTCCTCGCGACTCATGAGCAACTCCTCGCGACGGGTGCTGGAGGCGTCCACGTCGATCGCTGGGAAGATCCGCTTCTCGGCGAACTCCCGGCGCAGCCGGATCTCTGAGTTGCCCGTGCCCTTGAACTCCTCGAAGATCACCTCGTCCATCTTCGAGCCGGTCTCGACCAGCGCAGTCGCGATGATCGTGAGCGATCCACCACCCTCGATGTTGCGAGCAGCCCCCAGGAACTTCTTCGGCGGGTACAACGCTGCGGAGTCGACACCACCGGACAAGATCCGTCCAGAAGCGGGGGCCGCCAGGTTGTAAGCCCGACTCAGCCGGGTAATGCCATCAAGCAAGATCACCACGTCATGACCCAGCTCAACGAGCCGTTTCGCGCGTTCGATCGCCAGCTCGGCAACGGCGGTATGGTCCTCGGCAGGTCGATCGAAGGTCGATGAGATCACCTCGCCCTTGGCTGAGCGCTCGAAGTCGGTGACCTCCTCAGGGCGTTCGTCCACCAACACCACCATCAGCTTCACCTCGGGATTGTTGATGGCAATGGCGTTGGCAATGGCCTGCATGATCAGGGTCTTGCCGGCCTTGGAGGGGGAGACGATTAGTGCGCGCTGACCCTTGCCGATGGGGGCGACCAGATCGATGATCCGGCCAGCCATCTGGTTGGGGGCTGTCTCCAATTTCAGTCGCTCTTGCGGGTACAGCGGGGTGAGCTTTGCGAAGTCCGGTCGCTGCCGAATGCCGTCAGGATCGGTGCCGTTGATGGTGTCGATCCTCACCATCGGATTGAACTTCTCCTTGCGTTCGCCCTCCCGCGGCGTACGGATCACACCAGTGACCAAATCTCCCTTACGCAAGCCGAGCTTCTTGACCATCGAAAGGGAGACGTACGCGTCCTCGGGTCCGGGCAGATAACCGTTGGTCCTGACGAAGGCGTAATTGTCAAGGACATCCAAGATGCCGCGAGCTGGGACGAGCACATCATCTTCGGCAATCACCGGCTCGTCGTAACGTTCAAGATTGCTGCCACCACCGCGGTTACGCCGGTTCTGACGATCCCGACTACGCCGCCGGCGACTGCGGCGGCCGCCGCCTTCCTCTTCCCAATCGCGCCCCTGGTTATCTCGACCCTGGTTGTCGCGCTGCTGGTTTTCGCGAGCCTGACCCTGGTCGCGGCCTCGGCGATCCCGTCGGTCGCTTTGCCGATTCTCGCGAGCCTCGTCCGTTCGCTCGCCATCATCAGCGCGCGCCGCAGGGGCCTCCTGCGCATCGGATGATCGGTCGGCAACCTGCTGCGAATCGCTACCCTCTTGTGGGGTGGCGTTAGCCGCTCGCACTTGACCGTCGTCGACGGTCTCGACCGGCTGTTGCCGCTGGTCGGGTGTCTGATTGCTGGGCTGGTCAGTTGAGACCAGTTCAGGCTGTACGGGGTGCTCGAGCATCTCTGCCTCCTCGCGCTCGTCGCTTGCCTCGCGCGGGGCTCGTTGCAGCTCATCCAGTGCACTGGCGACGTCAGGGGCGTCGCGGTCGTCCTGGATGCTGCGGTGGCCGTTGTCTTGTCCGGCCTGAGCCCCAGGAGCGCTATCCGCCCGATGGCGCTGGGCTGACTGAATGGCATCGATCAACTGACTTTTGCGCATCGCGCCGGTGCCCTTGATCCCAAGGGAATTAGCCAGTTGCTTCAACTCGGCGAGGACCATTGAGTCCAGGCCCGAGCCCTTGCGATTACGACGATCACTGGTGGGTTGCTTACTCTGCTCGCCGGTGCCTTCCTCATCTGGGTAGGCACTCGTCACTTCGGCGATTTCTGTCAACGTTTGTCCTTGTCGGTTCTGGACACGTCATCGGTGCCCATCCTTGGCGCGGGTTCTGTTGCCCCGCCCAACGGGTCTTTCTAGATGTCCTCAGCGCATCGCGACGACTGTTCTCGAGACGTGGCTGACGGGAGATGCCCTAAAGCCTTGTCCGCGCCGCACCTGACCTTGAGGTGCTACTTGGTCAGATGTGCGTCTTCGTGACTTGGCTGGTTGGGGAGCCGGTCACCGCAGCTGCCCTGACCGTGTCGGCGCTCCAAGGCTAGCACCTGCGTCCGGAGTTTCCATCACAGTGTGATCACGCACTCCTGAAGCGTCAGGCTCGAGGATCGCCGCAGCTGACCCTATACCACTGGGTCGTAGCGAGAAGCCCGCCGCTTGTTGATCTTGCAGCGCAACCAGATCCGCCTGCCGGCCCAGCACCAAGACGCTGGGACCAGCACCACTGATCATCGCCGCAAACCCTTGCCCTCGTAGCGATTTCATCAGCTCGTAGGAGCGTGGCATCGCGGTTTCGCGATATCCCTGGTGCAGCCAGTCGCAGGTGGCGTCGTAGAGCAGATCCGGTTCCGATGCCAGGGCGTGAACCAGCAGGGCGGCTCGGCCGGAATTCGCAGCAGCATCGACGTGAGGCACCGTCTCGGGGAGCAGACCGCGGGCGGCTGTCGTTGCCACCGAGGTCTCCGGAATGAACAACGCTGCACCGATCGAGGCGTCAATCTGTCCCTGTGCAACCCGCACGCCGGCCCGGCCCTGGTACGCCAGAACAAAGCCTCCGCAGATCGCCGCCGCGACATTGTCGGGATGACCCTCGATGGCATTGGCGTGCCCGAGGAGCCAATCCTGCGTCACCTGTACCTGAGCGAGTCCAGCTGCAGCGAGCAGGCCGGCGACGATTGCCGCGGATGAGGATCCGAGCCCCCGACCATGCGGGATGGTGTTGCGACAGCCAAGCCAAAGCCCCGGCGCCTCCGCCCCCAGATCGGCCAGGCCGACGAGCGCAGACCGGACGATCAGGTGGCTCTCGTCGCGGGGCAGCTCGGCTGCCCCTTCCCCGGAAACCTCGATCTGATAGCCCTGTTCGATCACCGCAAGGCTGACCTGCTCTCGCCAGTCGAGCGCGAGCCCAAAGCAGTCGAAGCCGGGTCCGACGTTGGCGCTGGTGGCCGGCACCTCCACCATTACCGATCTTCCGGGGCTCAGCACCAGCTGACCGGGAGACTCTGGCCACACTGTCGGTTCCTTCGTCACGGCATCATTTGGAGATCTACTCCAGCAGCCCACAGACCGCCGCAACAGCCAGCAGATCCGCTGTCACCACTTCGGCATGGATCGGACCCAGTCGCGATAATGCCGTGTCAACGTCCTTGAGGCCATGGCCGGTGACGGTGACAGCGATCTGCAGACCTGACTCGATCTCGCCGCGCTGCTGTTTGGCAAGTAGACCGGCCACACCAGCGGCCGAGGCGGGCTCGACAAAGATTCCCTCCTCGCGTGCAAGGAAGGCCTGAGCGTCGAGAATCTGCTGATCACTGACTGCCTCAATCAGGCCACCGGATTCGTCGCGTGCCGCCAGCGCTTGCTCGGCAGATGCCGGGTTGCCGATTCGGATCGCGCTCGCCACGGTCTCGGGCTGGAGAACTGGATGCCCGAGTACCAAAGGAGCAGCGCCGTTCGCTTGAAAGCCCCACATCCGTGGGGCTCGTGTCGCCTTGCCAGCAGACACGTACTGCATATAACCACGCCAGTACGCCGAGATATTCCCGGCGTTGCCAACAGGGATCACATGTAGGTCGGGCGCATCGCCGAGCTCGTCGATCACTTCAAACGCTGCAGTCTTCTGACCCTCGATCCTGTTCGGATTGATCGAATTGACGAGCGCGACCGGATACTCATGGGCGAGCTTGCGGACCAGTTCGAAGCAGTCCTCGAAGTTGCCGTCGATTTGTACCACTTTGGCACCATGCACAATTGCCTGCGCGAGCTTGCCGGTCGCAATCCGACCGGCCGGCAGGAGCACGATGCTGGACAGGCCCGCCCTCGCCGCGTATGCGGCAGCCGATGCCGACGTGTTCCCGGTCGACGCACAAACCACGGCCTGCACGCCCTCCCCGGCGGCGACGCTCAGCGCAACTGTCATGCCGCGGTCCTTGAACGAACCAGTCGGATTGGCGCCCTCGACCTTGAGCCAGGTCTCGCAGTGCAAAAGCTCCGACAGCTTCTGGGCTGCAACCAGTGGCGTGCCACCTTCGCCGAGAGTGATCACCGGGTCGCTATCGGATACTGGCAGCCAGTCTCGGTAGCGAGCGATCACTCCGTATCCCGGACGACGCTTCTGAGACGTTGGTCGGTCCGCGATGCAGGACTCGGGGATCACATCAGTCCCCTTCGACCCGCATCACGCTGGTGACCTCGCGGACGACGTCAAGATTGCGCAAGGCTCGCACCGTTGCGCTGAGCGCGGCGTCTTGTGCGTGATGGGTCACGATCACCAGCTGAGCGTCAGCACCGCGCCCGTTCTGCCGTACGGTCTCGATCGACACGTCATGTTCAGCGAAGACATGAGCGATGGTCGCCAATACACCCGCTCGGTCGGCCACCTCTAGTGAGAGGTGATAACGAGTCATCACGCTGCCGATCTCGCTGACGGGGCGAGCCGCGTAGCTGGACTCGCCAGGGCCGACTGCCCCGCGCAGCCGGTTCCGGGCCACGGTGACAAGATCCCCGAGGACGGCACTCGCCGTGGGAGAACCTCCGGCGCCAGGCCCGTAGAACATGAGCCGTCCGGCAGACATCGACTCGACGAACACGGCGTTGTACGCATCACCAACCCCGGCGAGTGGATGGGAGCGCGGAATCATGGCCGGATGGACCCGCACCGACACCCTTCGCTCAGCTGCACCGGCCACTGGTGGGGATAGCTGGCAGATCGCCAGCAGCTTGACCACACAGCCGATGTCGCGCGCCGAGGCGATGTCTGCCGAGGTGATCCCAGTAATGCCCTCGCGGTAGACATCCGCGCCAGTGACCCGGGTGTGGAAGGCTAGGCTCGCCAAGATCGCCGCCTTTGCTGCGGCGTCGAAGCCCTCGACGTCTGCCGTCGGATCGGCCTCCGCGTAGCCGAGAGCCTGCGCCTCGGTCAACGCCTCGGCAAAACCAATGCCGGCGGTATCCATGCGATCCAAGATGTAATTCGTGGTGCCATTCACGATCCCGATCACCGAGGTGATCTCGTCGCCGACGAGGGACTCCCTGAGCGGCCGGATGATCGGGATGGCGCCCGCGACCGCAGCCTCAAAGTAGAGATCAGCTCCGCCCCGTTGGGCAGCCTCGAACAGTGTGCCGCCGTCCTCGGCCAACAGCGCCTTGTTCGCAGTCACCACCGAAGCCCCATGGCGTAGCGCCGCCAAGATCAACGACCGGGCCGGCTCAATCCCGCCGATGAGCTCGATCACCAGATCGATGTCCTCTCGGTTCACCAGCGCCTCGGCGTCGGTGGTGAACAGCCCGGGATCTATGCCGGGGCGGTCTCGATCGTCTCGGCGCACCGCGATGCCGACAAGCTCCAACGGCCTGCCAACCCGAGCGCGCAAATCGGCCGCCTGCTCGATGATCAACCGCGCTACCTCCGAGCCAACTACCCCACAGCCGAGCATGGCAACCCGGAGCGGTGTGAGCGGCGGAACGTCAAGAAGGTGCGTGGGCTGGACGCTGGTCAAAGTCACAGAAGCCTCATTTACACAACGAGACCACGACCCCGAATCGTGGCGGTTTCATTGTTCCCTATCCCTTTCAGGCCTTCGCGCGCGTATCGCGCTATAAACCGTGCGCAACTCCGACGCTTGCAGAGCTTTCTACTTCATCCAGCATCCAGTGCCAACAAATCCTCCATCGTTTCGCGTCGGATGAGCGTCGTGATCTGACCGTCGCGAACAGCAACGACTGGCGGTCGGGGAACATAGTTGTAGTTGCTCGCCATAGAGCGGCTGTACGCGCCGGCACCGGGCACTGCGAGGAGGTCGCCGACCGCTATGTCCGCCGGCAGGAACTCATCACGGACCAAGATGTCGCCGCCTTCGCAGTGCTTGCCGACGACACGGGCAAGGACCGGGGCCGCCGCAGAACGGCGTGAGGCCAATGTCGCCGAGTACGCAGCCGCATAAAGTGCAGTCCTGATGTTGTCACTCATGCCCCCGTCGACGGCGACGTAGAGGCGGCTGACACCCCCGTCGAGCGCAACGGGCTTAACGGTGCCGACCCGGTAGAGGGCGAAAGTGCTGGGACCGCTGATCGCGCGACCCGGCTCGATCGACACATGCGGAACGCTGATGTCGAGCGCTGAACATTCGTTGGCAACGATCTCGCGAAGGGCTTGCGCCAACACGGCAGGTGAGGATGGCGTGTCAGCACTGGTGTAGGCGATTCCGAAGCCTCCACCAAGATCGAGCTCGGCCAGCTGAACGCCGGTCTGAGCTGCGAAATCGGCGTGCAGCCGCAGGGTGCGTCGCGCCGCGACCTCGAACCCGCCAGCGTCGAAAATCTGTGAGCCGATGTGGGAGTGGATACCGATTAGTTCGAGCCACGCGTCCTTGTAGCACCTCACAAGCGCTGAGAGCGCCGTGCCATCGGTGATCGAAAACCCGAACTTCTGATCCTCGTGGGCGGTTGCGATGTACTCGTGGGTATGCGCTTCGACACCGGTGGTTGCCCTGACCATGACCCGCGGCCGGATCTGCAACTCCTCGGCAAGTGCGTTGAGGCGGGCGATCTCATCGAATGAGTCAACGATGATCCTGCCAACTCCGCCTGTCAGCGCCTGCCGCAACTCCTCGACACTCTTGTTGTTCCCGTGCAGCCCCACCCGCCGCAGATCAATACCAGCACGCTGCAGGACAGCCAGCTCGCCGCCGGTACAGACATCTACGCCAAGGCCCTCTTCGGTTACCCACCGGGCCACCGCGGTACAGAGAAACGATTTGGCCGCGTAGTAGACATCCCAACCTTCGAAGGCAGCTGCGAACTCGCGAGCTCGATCCCGCAAGTCCGCTTCGTCCACCACGTAGACAGGCGTACCGACCTGTCCGGCAATGTCGAGGACGCTGAGTCCGGCCACAGTGAGCACGCCGGTCTCACCTTTGGCGACTCTGGTGCTCCAGAGGCTTGGCAGCAGTGTGTTGACGTCGCTCGGCATGCTGAGCCAGCTGGGAGCCCGCGCGGAGGAATCGGCGTGGATCGAGCCGGCCACATGGGTATGCGTCACATCGCGGAACTGTGCCAGACCACGTCGGATCGGCGCGGACTTATCAGCCCGCGGACATGGGTACGGAGAACTATGACGATGCCGTGATCTCGATGACGCGGCTGTCGGCTAGACGCACCGCGGTTGGAGCGGAGCTGATCTCGCCGTCGACGGTCACCCGGAGGCCTCTGCATGCCGATCCAAGGCAGCGATCATCGAACCGCACACCCCAGACAGTGAAGAACTGTCCGAGCATGACTGTGTCGGTTTCACGGCCCTCCAGCCATATCTGGCCAGAGGTGTCGTGGGTATGCATCGGGGCCTGTACGGCGCGAAGCCGGTCAATTCCCACGTACGCGGGCACTTCCACCGGCATGCCATCTACGGTGATCCGGAGTTTGACGACGCCTGAGCTTTCGTTGCTGCTGAGGGGTTGCGGCTCGAGTCCAGCGGCAGTGATGTAGGTGATGGCGTCCCGCGGAGCGCTCCATGGGGGCGGCGTGCTCCGCTGTGCAGCTGGGTGGGTATGGCCTGCCGAACGCAGCTCGTGAGCACAAGCAGCACGACGAGCACGGCCGCGCGCGCGGCGTATGCGCTCCACTGACCGCCCGGCACGGGTCGAGAATAGAACCACGCAGGAGACCGGCAGCCTCCACGGCCAGTGGTTTGCCACCGGCACGCTGGTACATTGCCTTTCGGCCCTACCAACGGGCCTGGCTCGCCATCTTGGTCGGCCCCCGTAGCTCAGGGGATAGAGCACCGCCCTCCGGAGGCGGGAGCGCGAGTTCGAATCTCGCCGGGGGCGCCA
>JBKOUS010000086.1:0-7026 GCA_046723505.1 Actinomycetota bacterium | reverse complement strand
TCCACCTTCGTGTCCGCAGTGAAGGTCTTGTCGACGACCTTGCCCGACAGCACATGCTTGAGCTTGGTGCGTACCACAGTGTTGCCTTTGCCGGGCTTGTGGTGCTGGAACCAGACAACGGACCAGAGCTGCCCGTCCAAGTCCAAGACCATACCGTTCTTGAGATCGTTCGTCGACGCCACGCCTGCCACCCTTCTTCGCTCAGCTGCTCGCGCATCGCGGGCAGCGGCCCAGTTTAGACCGAAGGTGGCGGTTGTCAGACCATGCTGAAACCCGGGCTCAGCGTGCCTCGCCCAGTGATCGCCCGCAACAGCTCGACGCCACGGCCCAACAGCACGGCCGTCGTCGCGGCTACTCGGGCTACCTCACTGAGCAACTGGTCGCTGAACTCCGGCGATTCGGTGCGCGGTACGGCAGCGGCGATGTCCAGGCTGTGCACCACCAACTCGAACGTGCGGGTGGAAAGGTATTTCTCCAGGCGCATACCACCTGCCGCGGTCAGAATCAGCGGATCGCCGGCCATGTCCAGCTGGGCAAGTACACGGGTGGCGAGGGCATCAACGAACTGCGCGGGATCCCCGCCGAGTGCTTGGCCCGCTTCAACACCTCTCACGGCTACGGCGGCGTGGTCGGTCTCGGCGATGGCCATGTAGTACGCCGCTGGGCTAGGCACATCTTCGACCTCAGCCGGACGGCCGAGGTAGGTCTCCACGGTCAGCAGAGACCGCGATGTGTGGCCTACCAGCGAACGCAGATCCCACTCCCCTAGCCCTGGACCGTCCCAGCTGTCTGCTGGGATCCGGTGGACCAAGTTGGCAAAAGCCCGCGCCGCCTCAGTGAAGGTTTCCCGGACATTGGGCTCCGCCCACGCTTGGATCATGCGCGACATCTTCGCCTCTTTATGCGCTGCTCGCGGATCGCGCTTGGAACCCGCGATTCCGACGCTCGCAGCGCTAGGCCGACACGGCGGCGTACGCGGTGCGCAGCAGGTGCTCTTCTGGTCCGGTGAGAATCTCCGCGCTGGCGAGCCCATTCAAGATCACAAACCGAAGTGTCGAGCCCCGGGCTTTCTTGTCGAGAGCCATGATCTGCAGCAGGTCGTCGAACGCGTCAGCGGCGTAGCTCGTGGGCAAGCCCACGCGCGACAGCACCGCGCGATGACGACTGGCGGTTGCCGGGTCGAGCCGACCCGCGAGCCTAGCCAGCTCAGCGGCATAGATCATGCCGACGCTGATGGCATCACCGTGGCGCCACGCGAAGCGTTCCCGTCGCTCGATGGCATGACCGACAGTGTGACCGTAGTTGAGTAGCTCCCGGCCCACGGTGGATCCAGTCGATGTGGTCTCACGGAAGTCGGCGGTCACGACGCGTGACTTGACCGATACTGCTCTCTTGATCAACTCGTGGAGGAGTGGCGAGTCGGGGCGCCCCGCCGACGCCGGGTCTGATTCGATCATGGTCAATATCTCGGGGTCGGCGATGAACCCGCATTTGATCACTTCCGCCAGGCCGGCAACCAGGTCCGCATGCGGCAAAGTCGACAGCGCCTCAAGATCACAGACCACCCCGGCCGGCTCATAGAAGCAGCCGACGAGATTCTTGCCTTCCGCTGTGTTGATCCCGGTCTTGCCACCCACAGCGGCATCGACCATGCCGAGCAGGGTGGTCGGGACCATAACCACTCGGACGCCGCGAAGCCAGGTGGCTGCCACGAAGCCGGCCAGATCGGTGGTAGCGCCGCCACCGAGGCCTACGACTGCGTCGCTGCGCGTGAAGCCAGCATTACCGAGAATTGACCAGCAACGTTCGGCAACCGCGACACTCTTCGCGGCTTCCGCGTCGGGCACATCGACGCGAACCGGCTCGAGGCCCGCTGCAGTCAGCAGGTGTGACAGCCGCTCTGCCGTCTTGATCATCGTCGGTGGATGCAGCAGCGCCACCCGTTGCACGCCCGAGCCCAGCATGCCTGGCACCTCGGCCAGCAGTCCGTAGCCGACAAGCACCTGGTAGGAGCGCTCCCCCACCACGGTGATCCGCGCCGGTTCAGCGATGGGCAGCATGCGCGTTCATGATCATCTCGACGACCTCGGTTGGAGTCGTGTGATCGGTGTCGACCACCTCAGTTGCCACCTCGGCGTAGAGCGCCGCTCGCTCATTGAGCAGCTTCAGCAGCTGACCGCGGACATTGCCGAGGAGCAACGGACGGGCGGTATCGAGACCAACACGCTTCACGGACTGGCTCAGGCCGATCCGCAACCAGACCACCCGATGGCCACGCAGTCCCGCCCGAGTAGCGGGCGACAAAATCGCACCGCCACCAAGGGCCAAGACGCCGGGTAGATCGAGGAGTTCGCCGGTGATCTGCTCCTCGAGTGCGCGGAACGCCGCCTCCCCATCGTCAGCGAAGATTTCGGCGATCGACTTGCCGACCCGCTCGACGATGATGGCATCCACATCACGAAAGGGGACGCTGAGGCGTCTCGCGAGCAAGGCTCCGACAGTGCTCTTGCCGGAGCCAGGGGCACCGACCAGGACGACCGACCCGTCGAAGAGTTCAGCGTTCGGCTCAGAGTGGAGGCTCATGGCTGGTGCCGCACCTGAAGTCCCCGATCCGCTAGTTGCTTGAGATAGCTCTCGTAGTTTCGCCTCGTTTCAGCCACTGAGTCGCCGCCGAATTTCTCCAGTGCCGCATTGGCCAGCACGAGGGCAACCATCGCCTCGGCAACCACGCCCGCCGCCGGTACGGCGCACACGTCCGAGCGCTGGTGATGGGCGACTGCGGCCTCGCCCGTCGCCACGTCGAGGGTACGCAGTGCCCGCGGAACGGTCGAAATTGGCTTCATCGCCGCACGCACCCGCAACACCTCACCGGTGCTCATGCCTCCCTCGGTGCCCCCTGAACGATGTGACCCACGAGCAATGCCCTGTTCACCCGGAACGATCTCATCGTGGGCCGCGCTGCCACGGCTGCGGGCTAACTCGAATCCATCACCGAGTTCGACGCCTTTGATCGCCTGGATCCCCATCAGCGCGCCAGCCAGCTGCGCGTCCAGCCGGCGGTCCCAGTGAACATGGGAGCCCAGCCCAGGCGGCAAACCCCAGACAACCACCTCGACGACGCCGCCGAGTGTGTCGCCATCCTTCTGTGCCCGTTCCACCTCAGCCACCATCGCGGCGCTCGCAGCCGCGTCGAAGCAGCGAACCGGATCCTCATCTATAGCGGCTGAGTCGGCCGCGCTCGGGATCAGTCCGGCAGGCGCCCTCGCAGTACCGAGCTCAACAACATGGCTCAGCAGGCTGACGCCAAGCGCCTGCTGCAAGAATGCGGATGCTACCCGGCCCAGCGCCACCCGGGCCGCTGTCTCCCGGGCGCTGGCACGCTCCAGTACCGGGCGGGACTCCTCAAAGTCGTACTTCTGCATGCCCACCAGGTCAGCGTGACCCGGGCGCGGTCGTGTCAGTGCAGCGTTGCGGGCCTGTCCCTCGAGTTCTGACTGTGGAACAGGATCGGCGGCCATCACCGTCTCCCACTTCGGCCATTCGGTATTGGCCACCTGAATGGCGATCGGGCCGCCTTGGGTTTCGCCATGCCGGACCCCGCCCAGGATCGTGACAGCGTCGGCCTCGAACTTCATCCGCGCACCACGGCCGAACCCCAACCTGCGGCGGGCCAGGGCATCGGCAATGTCGCCGCTGGTGATGAACACATGAGCCGGCAGACCTTCCAAGATTGCCACCAGTGCCGGACCGTGGGACTCGCCGGCAGTAAGCCATCGGAGCATGATCAGCAGTCTTGCACGCGCTGGCGATCGACCCGTTCAGATTCCAAGGCGGAATAAAGGACGTCGGCTGCGACCGAACGGCCCGTCATCAGCTCGATCTGCAGTAGCGCCTGGCCGATCAGTAAATCGAGACCGCTGACCACTGTGCAGCCGGCTCGCTTGGCGACCGTCGCGAGGACAGTCGGCCACGGATCGTAGATGATGTCGACGATCAGCGGGGCACTGGCCGCCACAGCCCGGGCGATGCCATCGGCGGCTCCGGAGACGACCGTCGAAACGACAAGGTCGGCCTCGGGGACCCGGCTTGACCATGGTCTGACTTCCAGCTGCACGCCCAAGTGGTCGCTCAGGGTCCTGAGCGCCCCGGCGCGCGCGGGGGTACGTGCCACAACAGTCACCAGCTCCGCGCCCAGGTCGCTCGCGGCGAGCAATGCCGACCGTGCGGTTGCTCCGGTGCCCAGGACGGTGACATGCGGCAGCGGCGCCGCGGCCGCCCGCCTCACCGCCCAGATCAAGCCACCCACATCGGTGTTGTAGATCCAGCGCTCTCCGCCTTCCAGGACGAGCGTGTTGCCAGCGCCTGCCAGCCTTGCCAGCTGGTCCACTTGGCCCAGCTCCAAGACCGCGACCTTGAGCGGCATTGTCAGGCTGAGACCGCGCCAGGATGCGTCCAGCCCGCGTACGAAGGAGCTGAGCCCGTGCTCAGCAACCTCAACCCGGTCGTAAGTCCAATTCAGGCCGAGATGTGCATAGGCGGCGCGGTGCAGAGCTGGAGAAAGCGAATGTTCGATCGGCGAGCCGAGCACGGCGCAGCGCCTCATGCCGGCGTTCGCGGGAAGGTCAATTCTCACATCGGCCGGGGTGGGACTGGCACCAGGTCTGGTACTCCAGACGAATCTTTTGGAAGTCCGCCTGCTTCTCCGCGAACTTCGTCTCGCCGGTGTCCAGGTTCACCGTGACGAAATAGAGCCACTTGCCCTTCTCGGGGTTCGCCGCCGCCTCTAGCGCCGCCTTTCCGGGCGCCGAAATTGGACCCGGCGGCAGTCCCTTGTAGCGGTAGGTGTTGTACTTCGACTTGCTCTGGCGGTCCCTCGGCGTGGTTGTGGTGGTCTTGAGATTCTCTGCGTAGGTCACAGTCGAGTCGAGCTCGAGCTTCCTGTTCTTTTCGAGCCGGTTGTAGATGACCCGCGCGACCTTCGCGCGGTCCTCCTCCCTGCGCACCTCACGTTCGATGATGCTGGACACGATGAGCACCTCGTACGGTGTCAGCTTGAGCTTCTTCGCATCAGCCTCGAACTCGATCTCGCGGGTGACCGCCTTGTACTGGTCGACCATTAGCTTGAGGGTCGAAGTTGCCGTCGAGTCGGCGGTCAGCTCGTAAGTGTCAGGAAAGAGGAAACCTTCCGGTCGCTGGTTGGCGTATTTGGGCAGTTGCAGCGCCTTTGGCTTGTCGAGGGCGGCCAGGTACGCCGACTTCTTGATCTTGGTGCCCTTCACCAGTGCATCCACCTGGGCATTGAGCCGAAGTCCCTCAGGGATGGTGAACTGCAGGCGAATCTTCGAGCTACCGGGATTGATCAGCAGCCGGAGGGCGTCAATCGCCTTCATCTGAGTCTTCATGAGGTACCGGCCGGCCTGGACGCTGGTCGCCCGCTCCTCTGAGCGCACGGCTCGGTCCCAAGCCTTCCTCGACTTGACCACATCGCGGTCCACCAGAATGCCGCCGATCACGTCCAAGGATGCGCCTTCAGGCACGTCGAATAGGATCTTCGTGGTGCCAGGGCCGGGATAGTCGGGGACCTCACCGAAGGTAGACAAGAAAGTGCTGGTCTTGTCCCAGACGAAGTAGCCACCGAGCAGCAGTACTGCCGCGGCGACAAAGACCGCGAAGCAACCCTTCGCGGTGCGTGCGATCTCTTTGGACTGGCTCGGCTGGACCTCCGGGTCGAGCATCGATGACACGCTTGCTGATCTCCCTCAGGTCTGCAGAGGCCTCTCCTGCCTTGAGCCGCCAGGCAGGTCCGGCCCTTCGGTGACCGGGCCGCCAGGAGGTGATACTAGCTCCCCTGGTAGCTATCGAGAGACCCCTAGCCAAACGACACTTGAAAGCCACTTCACTGGCCCTCCGCTAACAGATTGCTAACCGACGTCCGAAACAGCGCCACGACTTGCTCGGCCGCTTCCTTGTCCAGCCCAGCGATGACGTTGGCTGTAGGTGTCGAGCGTGATGCCGATATTGGCGTGGCCTAATCGCTCCTGCACCACCTTCGGATGAATGCCAGCTTGCAGCGCCATTGTTGCCCAGCCATGCCTTAGATCGTGCAGCCGGATACGCGGCAGCCCGATCCTGGCCACCGTTTCCAGGAAGCCACGCGAGAACCGCTCAGGGTGCACCATGGTCCGTCTGGATGGCAGAACACAAGGTCGTTGTCGGTCCAGCCGGCGCCCATCAGCAGCCGCTCAGCAGCTGCCGTTTACGGTGCTCGCGCAGGGCTGTGACGGTGCCGCTGTCAAGGGTGACGGTACGCCGCCCCTTCTTTGTCTTCGGCGTACTGATCATCACGGTGTGCTTGATGGCGATCACGGTTTGTCGGATTGATGCCTTGCCGTTGTCGAGGTCAAGATCTTGCCAGCGCTGCCGAGCGCCTCGCCGCGCCGCAATCCCGTTGTCGCAGTCAGGTGGTACGCGGCCGCAAATCGACTCGTACGGGTTCGCTCGAAGGCGCGCAACTGGGCTGCGGTCCAGACGGTCGACTCTGGACGGCTATCCGCTGTCGCCTTGGCCGGATCCGCCGCATCCGCAGGATTCCGGACTAGCCTTCCCCACTTCACAGCATCCCTGAGCGCGCGATGGACGATCGCGTGGACGTCTTGCACCGAACGCGGCGACAATCCCCCACCTGCATAGTTCTTCCGGCCATTTGCCAGGAGCGCCGCATACAAGGTGTTGAGCGTGCCCGCATCGATGTGGCGCAGCTGCACGGAACCGAGCTGCGGCAGCACGTGCAACGTCAAGTTCCGACTGTATGAGTGATGTGCGGATGGGCGGATCGTCGGCTTGATCGCTACAAGCCACTCGCGAGCGAATTCGCTGAGCGTCTGCTTGGTCGGCTCTAGATAGGTGCCAGCATGCACGGCCGCGACAATCTCGCGAGCGCCCGCTCCGCGTCCTTTTTGGTGCGGTAGCCGCTGTGAAGCGTCCTTGCCTTCTAGGGCCAGATGCTCGGTGAACCGGATCGAGGTG
>JBKOUS010000171.1:0-17771 GCA_046723505.1 Actinomycetota bacterium | reverse complement strand
ATGCAGCTGCTTGGGTCTCAAGCGTCTTGAGTCCGGGCGTCGTTTACACCGGCGCATGGAGGCTAATGTCGGAGGTAGCCGCACAGCGGGGTGCGGCGGCAATGATCGGACGGTAGACGTGACCACTTTCGAGGTCGAGCTGGAGAAGGAGAAGACCGAGAAGATCGCACAGGTAGCCGCTCGGGGAGCGAAGATCGCCGCTGAACTGGGTCAGGACTCCGACGCTGTCCAGATGTTCCTCCAGCACTACTTCCGACATGTTGACGCAGCTGACGTCGACGAGCGCAGCGTCGAGAACCTCCTCGGCCTGGTCGAAAGCCATTACCGAGCAGCGCTGCATCGGCCCGCTGCTCGGGCCCTGATCAAGATCCGGACCCCAGGCCCGAATGATGACGGCTGGACCCCTGGTGGCGCCACTGTGGTGCAGATCGTCACCGACGACCGGCCCTTCCTCGTCGACTCGGTCACCATGGAGGTGTTGCGGCAGGGCTGGAGCATTCGCGAGGTGTTCCATCCACAGTTCCTGGTCCGACGGGATCTCGAGGGAACCTTGCATGGCATCCTCCGCGCCGATGAGGCCGATCGCGATCCAACCGTCATTCCTGAGTCCTGGATGCACCTGGAAATCCTTCCTCCCGCTCGCCCGAACGGTCGCCACTCGCTGGTCTCTGATCTAGAACACGGACTGCTCGAGGTCCTGCGACTGGTCGAGGAGGCGGTTCAGGACTGGCAGAAGATGATCACACGGTCCGAAGAGACCATCGATCTCTTGAGAGACCCCGCCGTCACCGGCGGCAGGGTGGTACAGGCGGACCTTGCCTGTGAGCTGCTCAGCTGGCTGAACGCCAACCACTTCACCTTCCTTGGTTACCGGGAGTACGACGTGGTCAGCGACCTGTCCAGCGTTGAGTTCAAGGTTCGCCCGGGTACCGGCCTTGGTATCTTGCGCCCCGATCAGGACCCTCCAGGCAACTTCCACGCGTTCCCACTGCCCGGCGTCGAACCTGAACTGATGATCATCACTAAGGACAACCAGAAGTCCCGAGTGCACAGACCGGCCTATCTCGACTACATCGCCTTCCGCATTTTCGACGCCGAGAATCGGGTCATCGGTGAACGGCGCTTCCTCGGGTTGTTCTCCTCGTCGGCGTACTCAGAGAGCGTGGCCCGGGTACCAGTGCTCCGACAGAAGGCTGCGGCGGTGATCGCGCGCTCGGGCTATAGCGAGGCCAGCCATGGCGGCAAGGCGATCATGGACGTGCTGGAGACCTATCCTCGCGACGAGCTGTTCCAAACCCCGCTTCCCGAATTGACCTCGATAGTGGAGAAGGTGGCGCACCTCAAGGAGCGCAGACAGATCCGGATGTTCGTCCGGCGTGACGCGTATGGGCGTTATATCTCTTGCTTGATCTATCTGCCCCGAGACCGTTACACCACCGCGGTACGAAGGCGGACGGAAGAGATCCTTATGGGTGCTCTCGGCGGAGCCTCTGTTGACTACACCGCGCGCGTTACCGAGTCAGTGCTCGCGAGGCTCCACCTGGTGGTGCGGATGCCGGTCGGCAAGTTAATGGGTGAGGTAGACGTGCGCTCCCTAGAGCGGGAGCTGACCTTGGCAACCCGCTCTTGGGATGATGAGTTCGCCGACCTGATAGTTGGCATGGACGACGCCGACCGACTTGCATCCTTGGTGGGTGGGCTGCCCGAGGGCTACAAGGAGGACTACACCCCGCGGCAGGCGGCCCAGGACCTCAGCGCGCTGCTGACTCTCGAGGATGTCCATGACATGTCGATGGCGATGTATGTGCCGGATCGTAGTGACGATGAGGCAGAGCTGCGGCTGAAGATTTTCCGGCGCGAGGCCTCACTGTCCCTGTCGAGGATCATGCCGCACCTCTCGCTGCTCGGCGTCGACGTCATCGATGAGCGGCCCTACGAGCTGGCCATGGGCAAGGACCAGCGGGCGTTCATCTACGACTTCGGGGTACGGGTGCCAGGTGGCGCGGACGCCGTTCACAGCCGCTGGACACCTGAGGCACGACAGCGGTTCATGGACGCCTTTTCGGCTTCCTACGTCGGCCAGAGTGAGTCCGACGGCTTCAACGCGCTGGTAATGGGCGCCGACCTCCATTGGCGTGACGTCAGCCTGCTGCGGTCCATCGGCCGCTACTTACGGCAAGTCGGCCTCACCTACAGTCAGAGCTATTTCGCCCAGGCGCTGAGCAGCAACGTCGACATTGCCCGTCAGCTCATCCAGATCTTCCGGACTCGTTTCGATCCCCGAACCGGTCTCGACGTCAAGGCTCGGACGGCCGCGACCAGCGAGCTCGTCGACAAGATCAAGAAGGCGCTCAACGACGTGGCGAGCCTTGATCATGATCGGATCTTGAGGTCTTTCCTTGCGGTGATCCAGGCGGTGGTTCGCACCAACTTCTACATCCCCGGCTGCGAGGCGATCGCACTCAAGCTGCTGCCGCGCCAGATTCCGGAGTTGCCTGAGCCTCGACCGGAGTTCGAGGTCTTCGTCTATTCGCCGCGGATGGAGGGCGTGCATCTTCGCTACGGCCGGGTCGCCCGCGGCGGTGTGCGTTGGTCCGATCGCGCCGAGGACTTCCGGACCGAGGTGCTTGGCTTGGTCAAAGCCCAGATGGTGAAGAACACCGTGATCGTCCCCGTCGGTGCCAAGGGCGGGTTCTACTGCAAACGCCTGCCGGATCCGCGGGAGCGCGAAGCCTGGCTGGCCGAGGGGCTGGGCTGCTACGAGCTCTTCGTCTCCAGCTTGCTCAATGTCACAGACAACATCGTCGGCGGCGTGGTGGTTCCACCGGCGGATGTCGTCCGGTACGACGCGGATGACCCGTACCTGGTGGTCGCCGCGGACAAAGGAACCGCCACATTCTCCGACGCAGCCAACAAGATCTCGGTCGACTCCGGATTTTGGCTAGGTGACGCATTTGCCTCTGGCGGATCGAGCGGCTACGACCACAAGGCCATGGGCATCACCGCTCGAGGCGCCTGGGAATCGGTGCGCCGGCACTTCCGGGAGATGGGCCTCGACCCCCAAACCGCCGACTTCACCTGTGTCGGCATCGGTGACATGAGTGGCGATGTCTTCGGTAATGGGATGCTGCTGAGCAAGCACATCAAGCTCGTGGCGGCGTTCGATCATCGGCACGTCTTCATCGATCCGCAGCCTGATCCGGCGCGCAGTTGGGAGGAGCGCGCGCGGTTGTTCGCGCTGCCGCGCTCGAGTTGGGCGGATTATGACACCACTTTGATTTCCGAGGGCGGCGGAGTGTATCCGCGGACGTTGAAGTCTGTCGTGATCACTGAACAGATGCGTAGCGCCCTGGGCATCGACAGGTCGGTCGAGGCGCTGACGCCTGCCGAGCTGATCAAGGCATGTCTCAAGGCAGCCGTTGATCTGCTGTGGAACGGCGGCGTCGGGACCTTTGTGAAGGCGGTCACCGAGAGCAATGACGATGTGGGTGATAAAGCCAATGACGTGTTGCGGGTGGACGGCTGTGAGGTACGCGCCAAGTGCGTGGCCGAGGGCGGGAACCTTGGCTTTACTCAGCTCGGACGAGTCGAGTACGCCGAGATGGGTGGTGGCCGAATCAACACCGATTTCATCGACAATTCTGCGGGCGTGGACACATCCGATCATGAGGTCAACATCAAGATTCTGCTGATTGGAGAAGTTGCTGCCGGTCGGCTCTCGCCGGGCGACCGTGACGAGTTGCTGGCGTCGATGACCGACGAGGTCGCCGATCTGGTGCTCGCGGATAACTACGATCAAAACCTCGCCCTGGCTAATGCGGTGTATCACTCGGTGTCGATGGCGGGCGTTCACGAAGACTGGATGGAGAGATTGGAGAGCGGTGGGCTGCTCAATCGAGAGATCGAGTACCTACCGTCGACCGAGGCTATGGATATCCGCCGTAGCAACCACAAGGGCCTAACCTCGCCGGAGCTTGCGACGCTGCTTGCCTACACCAAGATCGTTCTCGAGGACGAGATCTTGGCCTCTGACCTGCCCGATGACCCGTATCTGGAAGGCCGGTTGATCAACTACTTCCCGAGCGTGATGCGAGAGCGCTACGCCGACCAGATGCGACGGCACCGGCTGCACCGGGAGATCATCTCCACGGTGGTGGTTAACCAGTTCGTGAACGAGTCGGGCATCACCTGTTTCCACCGGCTGTCGGCGGAGACCGGGGCCCGAGCGGCCGACGTGATCCGGGCACAGGTCGCCGCTCGCGCGATCTACGGCGCCGCTGATCTCGACAAGGCTATCGCTGCACTTGATCATCGGATCAGTGCGCAGATGCAGACGGCACTGCGCATGGAGGTGCGCACCCTCGTGGAGCGTGCCACCCGCTGGATGATCAACAACCGGCGTCATCCGATCGACATCGGCGCCGCGGTTGAGCAGCTCTCCGATGGAGTGCATGCGGTTCGGCAGGCTCTGCGTGACATCTTGACCGGGCGTGACAAGGATGCACTTGAGCAGCGGCTCAAGGGATACCAGGCCGAGGGCGTGCCTGACGAGCTGGCGACGGCCATCGCCGTACTGCCTCCGGCGTACGCGGCACTGACAATTGAAGAGACCGCGTCACACTCCGGTGTTGACGTACTAAAGGTGGCCGAGCTGCACTTCACGCTCGGTCAGCGGCTCGGTCTCGACAGGCTGCTGTCACGGATCATCGAGCTACCCCGCGACGACCGGTGGCAGACTATGGCGCGGGCCGCCCTGCGTGATGACCTGCATGCAGTGCACGCCCAGCTCACGGCCTCGGTCCTCAGCATCGATGGGGCAGCGACTAAGGGTGCCCGGGACGTTGTACTTGGTTGGGAGAAGTCGAACCCCGCGGTACCCGAGTCGGTGAAGACGCTGCGTTCCATCACCAGCGGTCGAGCCGACCTCGCGCGGACGTCTGTGGGTCTGCGGGTCGTCCGCCGTTTGCTTTCAAGACTGTGATGCAGACCATGATGCCGTTCGAGGCTGCATGGTAGGCCTGAGGTATGCGGATTGACCTGCATACTCACTCCTCACTCTCCGACGGGACGGACGCGCCAGCTGAGCTGGTGCGCAAGGCGCTCGCGGTTGGTCTCGATGTCATTGCACTGACTGATCACGACACTTTCGACGGCCTCGATGAAGCAGCCGTCGAGGGAGAACGGCTCGGTCTTCGTGTGGTTCGCGGGATGGAGCTCTCGTGCTCGCGTCACGGCAGCAGCGTGCACGTCCTGGCGTACGGCGCTGATCCAGCAAGTCCCGAGCTGGCCGCCGAGATGGCGCGAGTCCGCGACGGCCGGCTCGGTCGGCTCGCCGGCGTGCTCCGCAAGCTGGCTGAGCTTGGTGTGCCGGTCAGCGAAGCGGAGGTAATGGCACAGGTCGGCAGCAGTCCCTCAGTTGGTCGCCCGCACATCGCCGATGCGCTAATAGCGGCAGGCCATGTTCGCGATCGGCAGGAGGCATTCGACCGCTTTCTGGCCGACGGCGGTCCAGCCCACGTTCACCGCTACACGATCGAGGTGGATCGTGGCATCGACCTAGTACACGAGGCCGGCGGGCTCGCGGTGATCGCCCACCCCTGGGGCCGGGGCCGCGAGCACCTGCTACCACCGAACGTGCTACAGGGCCTTGTCCGTGATCACGGGTTGGACGGCCTCGAAGTCGACCATCAAGATCATGATTCCGACACCCGGCGGCGGCTGCGTGCACTGGCGGAAAGCCTCGGGCTGCTTGCCACGGGATCCAGCGACTACCACGGTACCGGCAAGCTTGATCATGATCTTGGATGCAACACGACCGATGCCACGGTCTTCACCGAAATGCAGCGGCGCCTGGGAGTTACGTCGTGACAGTGTTATTGCGGCGAACCCTGTTCAACGTGTGGAGGCCCTGATGGCCTCGGTCTCCTGATCAGTTGATCGGCCTGCCAGCTCCGCATACAGCTGGTCAAGCTGAACGGCCGGCGTCCCAAGGCCATCTAGCGCGTCGAGCTGGCAAGCAATCCTCTCGGATCGCCATTCATACGCGAGCAGGTCCATTGCAACCCACACCGCCAAGGCATGGTGGTGCAGGATCGCATCCAACTGGCGGCGCCGTTCTTCATCGCCGGGGTCGTCACAGGTCGGCGGAAGCAGATCGCGAAGGCCGAAGAAGCGGCGTACCAACGGCCCGCCACGCGGAGCCAGAAATCCGAGACCCTCACGTGCCCGCGCGCCTCGAATTACGGCTTCGGCTTCGTCCTGGAGAATCACCGCCTCCGCGGCGACTCGGCGCATGGCAGCCCGTGGGTCACTCGGCAGTCCGGCGTGCCCAGCCGCTGTCTGGCCCGTCCCTCCAACTTGCTCGACTGCCGCGGCGGGCACTGCCCTGCGGCGTCGGAAGCCGCGCATGTGCCGACTTTAGCTCCGCAGACAGCATGCCCGATCGCCGGTGACCTCTTTGATATCTCGCCAGCGGCACGGCGGTCGCATATCGCTGTGGCGCTAGGGGCGACGGAGGAGGTGCCACGCCGTGGCGCCGGTGCTACGGATGTGGCGCCACCATGACCAGGAGCGAGGTTGTCGACAAGATCACGAAGGCGATGCAGAGCTCGGCTCCCATCACCACGGCGAGGGTCGACATACCGCCCGCTCTCAGCGGCACGTCTGGCGTCTGATGCTGCTGCCGGAACGCTGCACGCGCCGCATACCTACGACCCTCGTTGCCCATGAGCAGCATCAGGCCGAAGACCGAAACCTTGATCAGCAGAACCAGCCCGTAGCGAGAACTGGCCAGCTGATACACCCCACCAGCGACTGCCAGAGCGTGCACGATCCCAGTCACAATGAGAGTCACGACACACAGTTGTGCCACGCGTGAGAACCGCGGGATGAGCTGGTCAAGCTCCTGCACCTTCTCTCCAGGAATCAAGACTGTCGCGAGGGCCAGTAGTCCACCGAGCCAGGCGCACGTTGCCAGCACATGCAACCCGGTGGCAGCGATCTTGGCAACCTCCCAGGGTCCGCCAATGGCATTCGACTGAGCCACCATAGATGCCGCGATCACTACGACCAGCGTGAGGGCGAGCATGCGACGCCACCCAACCACGGCACCGCTGATGATGTCTGGAAGGAAGAACATTGCTGCCACCAGGGCCGCAATCCTCGCCAGCTGGGCGGCGCCTCCAAGTGGGGTGACGATGTCGCCGAGCAGCCGCCCGCCGAAGATCAGCTGAATCGCCGGACCGGCCAGTGTGCCAATGATCATCGCCGTAGTTCCGGCCAGTGCCAGCATGACTAGCCGCCGATTCCTCCGACCGTCCGGCCACACCACGCTCCAGAAGGTCAGGATGCCCGCAAGTAACACGTAGCCGGCATAGGTCAGCACCCGGTTCGCGCCAAGGGCCAGATCAACGAGATCCTGGATCATTCCTCACCCAGCTCATTCCCCTAGTGCCGTGTCGCCGCATCTCATTGCGGCCTCGGCAAGTCGAACTGGACAACAATCACTGCGCTTCTCCATGGCAGGTTCGGTTTGACGCGAAGACGCGGCGGCCGTCCCATGGAACATGCACGCTCGCGCAGCCGCAGCACCGGACACTCGATATTGAGCACGGTGCTTCCGCTCACCATCAGAGCGACCGGGAGACCGCTGGGCACACCTCCGACCAGCGGGCTGATCGCGGCCAGGGCACGGCCGGCGCGCGATGGAATGCTACGTAGAGTGACGCCGCTCAGGTTGTAGCGCAACTCGAACTGTTTCGCGGGAGCGTTCAGGGCAAAGTCGGTGCGCTGCTTGACACGACCACCCGGGACGATGACTGGCTGGGTCTCGGCGCTTACCTGGACTTGGGAGGCGACTGGCTCAGCCTGCGCGAAGCGGCTTCCGGCCAGTGTCAGCTCGGGTGGGCCGAGCGTAATGGATGAGGTCGGGGCGGTGAGCAGCACGATCTCGGCGATGTCGAAGCTACCGTCGCGTAACGGGCTTGCCATGAGCAAGATGCCGGGCTCAGTGGTGCCAGGGCCCCGCGGCAGTGTCGCCTTGGCCGGCGCAATCGAAGGATTAGGTTTCGGCGTCGCGGAGGCCGATGGCGTGCGGACCGCACTCGCTGAAGGCGTACTGCTGGCGACTGAAGGGGCTGATCGTGGCAGCTCCGCGTCCCGGTAAAACATGACAGCTGAGACACATAGTCCTGCCACCAAGATCAGGCCAAGCGCGCGACGTAACCCAGCCGCCCGTGGATGACCAGCCAGGCTCTGTTTGCCCAAGGCAGCACCCCCCGGTGGCAATCGGCTAACGCTTCTAGGGATACCCGACGGCGCAGCCACTCGGGGCCCTATATTACGCCTTGGATCTTGAATCCTCTGGGGAGAACCGGCGGGCAAAGGCGGGGGGGCAAAACATGATCACCAAGCGCGCGGCGCGATGGTCGAAGCTTGCTCTAGTGGCTGCAGGAGTTTTGATGGTGGCGGGGGCAACGATCAGTCCAAGCTATGCGGCCAATGACACCGAGATCTATATCGTGCAAGGTCTGCCGGGCAAGGACCTTGACGTTGCGATCGACGGGGAGTCCGTCGCCGAGGACGTCAAGACGGCCGCCGTAGCCGGTCCGTTCACGGTCAAGCCCGGTAGCCGTATGGTGACCTTCAGCGAGAACGGCACCACCGTTCTCGAGAACACCTTCTCGATCAACGAAGGCTCCAAGGCCGATATCGTCGCGCATTTGCCGGCTTCCTCATCAGGCGATCCTCTGGTGACGGTGTACAAGTACGACGCGGTCAAGGTGCCCAAGGGCAAAGCGTTGCTCGTGGTTTCCCATGTCGCGGCTGTGCCCCCGGCCGACATCCTGGTGAATGGTCAGGTGCTTTTCGCCAACATCGCGAACGGCGAGTCACTCCAACTGACAGTGCCTGTTGCCACGTACAAGGTGTCGATAGTGCCTAGTGAAAAAACTGAGCCCGTCTTCTTCGGTCCGGTCAGCCTGACAGTGAAGGGCGGGGCGATCAACCGCGTGTACGCCGTGGGTGACCCGGAGAAGAAGACGATGAACGTCGCTGTGCATGTCATTACCGCCGGCACCACCGGCTCCGAACAACCGTCGGAGGTGAACACCGGAACCGGCGGTCAGGCCGTAGGCGACGGTCCATCGCTGGCGGTGAACCTGTCGCGTTGACGATACGAGCCGTCCGGCTGCAGTCCCGGTCACGGCGTCTCGAGCGGCGCTGGCCGGGACTGCGTCGTTGGATCGTCGCGACGCTGTGCATGCTCACCTGTTGCTGCGGCTGCGCGGCAGAGGCGACACCCGGCGCCTCGACGTCTCGGAGTGACGCGCCATCCGATCAATCGTCGGTCGCCCCAGCGCGCGAAGGCCAACCTGGCAACAGTCAGCGGATCCAGTTCATCCCTGAGCACCTCACACTCCCGGGGAAGGCGACCGCGGCAGTACAGCCGGCAGCCACGGTCGACGGTCTGCTCCGAGTGCCGGAGAATGTCCGGCACGTGGGCTGGTGGGATGGCAGCGCATGGGCGGGCGAAGTGTTCGGCTCCACAGTGATCGCCGGGCATGTCGATTCAGACACGGATGGAATTGGATTCTTCGCTCGGCTGCTTCGCATCAAGGTGGGTGACACGGTCACCCTCAGTGGGGACTCTCATCGCCTCAAATATCGAGTCACGTCGGTCAACAAGGTGGCCAGAAAGGCGCTCGCCACCCAGAGCCAGGCGTTCGAGCAGACTGGTCCGCCCCGGCTGGTGCTGATCACCTGCACTGGAAACTTCCATCGGGATCGAGGCGGGTACGACAGCAACCTTGTCGTGGTCGCCAAGCCTCTGGGGCTGGCTCGCTAATAGGGTGATCCGGCAGGCTCAGTCGGTTGCGGTGCGGTGATCATGTGAGCGGGTGACAACCTTCTTGCGCTCGATAGGGATGCCGTTACGGAGCCGACGCCGGGTGCGCGCGCTGGTTGTCTTCCTATCAGGCCGGGGGCGGGCTGACTTTGAGGGACTGGCCTGATCCGGTTTCTTCGATGTGAGCGGCCGCCCGCTCGCTGCGATGGTGCCCTTGGCTGCCGGGTCGATCCCGAGATCGTGGTAGAGGTGCGGTGAAGTGGAGTACGTCTCCTCCGGCTGCTCGAACGGCAGATCCAAGGTGTCATTGATCATCTTCCACCGCGCCAGGTCGGCCCAGTCAACGAAGGTGATCGCGACTCCAGATGCCCCTGCCCGCCCGGTGCGGCCGATCCGGTGCACGTATACCGTCTCGTCCTCTGGGCACTCATAGTTGATCACATGACTCACGCCCTCGACGTCGATCCCTCGCGCGGCGACGTCGGTCGCTACCAAGACGTCGATGCGTCCTTCGCGGAAGCGCCGTAAGGCCTTTTCCCTCGCCAACTGGTTCAGGTCGCCATGTATTGACGCACCTGCGAAACCGCGGCAAACAAGATCATCAGCCAATCGCTGCGCCGACCGCTTGGTACGGCAGAAGATCATCGCCCGGGTGCAGTTTTCTGCTTGCAGAACGCGCGCCACGATCTCGGGCTTGTCCAGGTCATGAGCTTGGTAGACGAACTGAGCCGTTGTCGGCACGGTGCTGACGTCACCAGCGGATTCGGCCCGGATGTTGACCGGATGGCGCATGTGGCGACGAGCGAGGGAGACGATCTCCGCCGGCATGGTGGCTGAGAACAGCATGGTCTGGCGCAGCTCAGGCGTCTCAGCCAAGATTCGCTCAACGTCTGGCAGGAAACCCAGATCCAACATTTTGTCGGCTTCGTCGAGGACCAGCACCTTGATATGACCAAGATCAAGCGCGTCACGATCGACCAGGTCGAGGAGGCGCCCCGGAGTGCCTACCACGACATCAACTCCGCGACTCAGCGTGCTGAGCTGATGTTCGTAGCCAACGCCGCCGTAAACAGTCAGCACGCGCGCATGCCTGCGCGTCGATGCAGTCACTAGGTCGGCAGCGACCTGGCTTGCCAGCTCGCGGGTCGGTGTCACCACAAGCCCCTGCGCGGCACCGGGCTTGGCGAGCTCGAGGTAGTCGCGTTCGCCCGGTACGACGACCCGCTGCAGCAGCGTGATGCCGAACGCCAGGGTCTTTCCGGTGCCGGTACGTGCCTGACCGATCATGTCCACGCCAGTCAGAGCAATGGGAATGGCCATGGCCTGAATCGGAAACGGTGTGGTGATGCCGACCTGCTCCAGGGCGTGCACGGTCGGCTCGATCACGCCGAGATTGGCAAAAGTGGTCGTTGGCACCCCCGTTTGGGCTAATGCAGGCCCTGGTGGGGCCTCGTGAATGGCTTTCGTACTCAGAATTGCCTCAATGCTCGATTTGGGTCAATGAGTCGCTCAACGGCACGTGGTGCAAATGGTGTCCATGCGCCGCGACATCATCGGTTGTGAACTTGAGGCAGTCTACCGACCTCTCAGCTTTGGGTCGTCCCGTCAGCCAGTCGGAACGCCAGCTCCGTTCGCCAGGCGTTCATGTCGGGTTGCTCGAGTGGATCGGTGTGGTAGATCTCGAGCCGGCATCCCCACCGCTCGCCAACGGGGCTGTCACTCATGTCCCACCGCAAGCCTTGCGTCTCCGCCCACTGCAAGAGTTCCGCTGTGGCGTTCTCGAGGCCGTCGGGATGGCCCACGAAAAACGCGCGGACGAAACGTCCGCCGGGAAGAATTTCAGCCGTCACTGCGCCACCGGCCGCTGCGGCTAGGTCGAGGGGTGCGGCGACCGGCACGCCGGCCTCGACTTCGAGCTCGCGCTCCATATCGATAGTCAGGTAGCGGAAGAACGGAGCTCCGGACGGCGTCTGGCCGCGTTGGGCAAGCCAGCTCAACAGCTCCGGAATGTGGTCGGCGACCCGACTGAGCGTGGTCATGGCGACGGCCTCACGGACCGCCACGTACGGTTGCGAGGGACGCTCGATGATCTGCGGGGTGCTCTCAAGGCTGGTCATACCGAGTAGAGACTCCCAACTGGTTTGGAAATCATCGGGCAGCGCGGCGCCAGCGTCGGCAATCGCGCCCCGATGAATGGAGGATCGATGAGCAGACCCGCTGGACAGCCTCCTCGGTGTGGGATGGGGCTGGAGTCTGCGAAGAGGGACGACCTCATCGGGTTCCAGCACGATGCGCGAGCGCCGCTCAAGGTGGCCACCGGCACTATCCTGCCTCCATGAGCGAGGGCTCGCAGCAATCCGACTTCGTTACTCATGCTGCGGCGGAGCCTTGGGTTTCCGAGCCGGAGTATCGGCAGGGCGCGGTCGACCTGCTCGGCATCTTGGCGTACGGGGCTCTAGCGGCCTTCGACCGCCAGGCCGAGGACGCGCGCCGGGCGCCCACCCTTGCCGACAAGGTGTACGCGGCGTCGCTAGCGGCGCTGCAGATCAAACATTTCGACACGGTAGCTGCCCGACTGGGCGAGCTGGACGTGGACGTCATGGTGGCAATGAAACCGTTCCTCGCCCCGTTCAATCAGTTCCACGCGCAGACCAAGCCGAAGGACTGGTTGGAGGGGCTGGTGCTGGCCTACGTCGGCAACGGCTTCGCCGCGGATTTCTACCGCGAGGTGGCGGCGTTCGTCGATGCAGACACTCGCGCTGTGGTGCATCAGGTGCTGGCCGACGAGGGACATGCGGACTTCGTCATCGAGGAGGTGCGTGCCGCCATCGCCGCAGATCCCCGCGTGGCAGGTCGATTGGCGCTGTGGGGGCGCCGCCTGGTGGGGGAAGCGCTGAGCCAGGCTCAACGTGTTGCGGCAGACAGGGATGCCTTGACTCACCTGCTCACCGGAACCGTCGACCGTCCAGGAATGGATCTCGCAGCGATTAGCCGGATGTTCTCACGATTGGTCGAGAACCACACCCGCCGCATGGCCAAACTCGGTCTTCAGTCGTAACTTATGGCGCCGGCGAGTTAGCACTAGGTTCCCGAGCCTCTGCGTGATCGAGCTGGCAGCGGGTTCGCGAGCGCTTGAACGTGAGCGAGTTACCACCAGGTTCGCGAGCGCTTGAACGTGAGCGAGTTACCACCAGGTTCGCGAGCGTCGGAAATCGCGCGTCCCCTGTCTGGACGACTGAGCGAGCAGACGCCTGAGTATAGGAGCCGAGCTGGGCTTCATCATCGTCTGCGAACGAAGGAGGAAGACAGGGGATCACAACGCGCGATGCGCGAGCGACCAGGCCCAAACTCACACAGCGCCGAAGCCGACGTGCCGGGCGTTTTCCTCACCCAGATCGACATAGGCGATCTTCGACACAGGGATCAGTACCTTCCGGCCGCGTTCGTCGGAGAGCGTGAAAACGCCGTCGCCGCCGATTGCCATTGAGCTCAGCAGTTCCTTCTCCACATCGGTGGCCGACTCGGTGCTCTCCACCACGATTTCCCGACTGACATGCTGAATGCCGACCTTGACCTCCACTGTTCCTCCTGGTGAGAGCTGACTTGCCGCGGGCACTGAAGCAACGGTGCCACATGCCAGAGGCGAAGCCTTGCAGTGTTCGCGCAGAGCGTTGCGCTGCGTACGCGACACTAAACCAAGCTTGTCTTTTCGTCCTCCGTCGCCCGCCGGATCACAATACGGGTCCATGCACCGACATAGATGCGATCATCAGCAGCGAGCTCATGCTTGACGCCTACCGGAATGGGCTCGGCCGGCAGCGGGCCGGTGGCCGGAGCGACGAACGTTCCATTGGCCGAGGCCAGATCCTCCACCCACCACCGGGTGCCGTCGGTCGTCAGCTGGGTCTGGCGGCGGCTGACGCCGGAGTCGGATTCACAGTCGATCTGTGGATGGATGTTCCGACTCTTCGAGGTTCGGCCAATCAAGATCGACTGAGAACTCAGCGGAACGATGGCCGGCAGCCCGGGGGAGGGCATCGGGTCCGAGCTTTGCTGGGCCTCGTACCAGGCGGGATCGATCCACACCTCGGCTACCCAGTCGACTGTCCCTGCGGACGCGCTGCTGCCGTCGCCAGTGCTCGGGGCAGTGGCGATCGGGCCTGGCTGTACTTGATCGGTACGGGTTGCATCCGGCGTCTCGGAGGCCTCTAGTGGCCTGGGCATCGTTCCCGTGGTGAAGTCGTAGCCGCAGGCCTCGCAGAACAACGCATCGACGGAGTTTGGCGCTCCGCAGCTCGGACAGGGTTGATGACGTGGTGCGCTGGTGGCAGCACCAGTCGTCGGCACCGTCGCCTGCGGTGCTGTGGAATCGATGGGCAGCCCGCAGACATCGCAATAGTCCTGCGCCAAGGATGAATGGCCTACCGGACAGATGGCAATCATCGGTGACGGCCCGAGGTCGGGCTCACTGTCGAGATCATGCGTCACGCCTTCTGGTCGAGGGGAGCGATCATCCCCTGATCCTGGTTGTCTTAGTTGACGCCGTATCCAAGGCCATCTCATCCGCCTTGTCCACCGCTCGCTTCAGACGCACCGTACCGGTTTCAGAATCGTCGATGTCGACGACCTTACGGAGTCTGGTGGTCGCCTCCTCATTGCCCGTTTCTGCGGCCAGCTGTACCGCACGTCCGAGTTTCTTGGTGGCCGTCTCATCGTCGCCGGAGGCCTTGGCGGCCAAGCCCTCCTGGATGGCCTCCGCGAGCTCCGTCTGGCCGGTGTAGTGGGCGACCTCGGGATTGATCCGGGTCGTGAGACCCTCGTCGTCAGACCACTTTGCTTTCACCAGACCCTGCGCGACAACTTGATCGTGTACGGCAAGTTGCACGCGCGCCGCGAGCTGCTCTTGTCCAATTGCCTTCGCGGCCAACCGCACACACACGTGATAGTCACGAGACTCATCCCCCCACGATCCTGTCGGGTACCCGCCGGTCAGCGGATTGATCTCTACGCGGCGAGAAGTCAGATCCTCCACAGTCGGGGACACCTGACGTACGAACAACACTTGTGCCCCCTGTGGCGCCCAAACCCGCAACTGTGCATCGGGGACGCCGCGACTCATCGATTGTTGCATCAGCTCGGCGAAGACCTGACTCATCTGGTCAGGCTCGGGAATGATGTCCACAGTGCCCAGGAGGGCCTGGGCGATCCGGCGCACCTCGGCGACCTGCCAATCGACGCCTACTCCTCGGCAATCACATTGGAACTTGCCCGTGACACCGCGAATCGCGTTTGTCAGCTGCTCCGGTGTCTCGTTGTGGTTCTCGCCATCGGTCAGCAAGATCGCGTGTCGCTGCGCCAGCATCGGCACGGAGTCGAATAGCCGACCAGCGAGGGTGAGCCAGGTCCCCATCGCGGTGCCACCGTCGGAGCGGAACTGGCTGATCGCCTGATGAGCCGCGTACCTGGCGTTGTTGTCCATCTGCACCATGCCTCGACCGGATCGGACGAGCGGGAATGCCAGGTAGGCCTGGTGGGTGCCCGCAACCACAGAGAACCAGGTGCCGTCAATAATCTGATCCACGGCCGCGGCGGCTGCCACCTTCGCCGCCTCGAGCTTGGCCCGACCCATGGAACCCGAGGTGTCGACGATGATGATCTCGCCAGCATCACCAGCCCCGGTTTGGCCAGCCGATCCCGCCCCGCTGCACGTTATGGTGGCGATGGCGTTGACGTCGGTTCCACCTTCTGGCAGGAACTCGTTCTGGTACACCTCGGATGTGAAGTCGGCCATGATCAACTTCCTTTCGGGTCCTGGTGGTTGTTCAGTATGCCTCGGACACAGCAAGCGGCTCAGCCGAACGTCAGAGACGTGCCAGCGCTACCGAGATGTTGTCCTTGCCACCCTGGCCGTTTGCCCAGTCGACAAGGGCGACCGCCAACGTGAGCGGGTCAGAATCCGGAGTGCTGACTTCCGCGACGAGCGATTGGAGCGTGGTGGCCTCCGATGCGTAGTTCCATAAGCCGTCGGAACACACCAACACCCAACCATGCGAGTCGACAAGGGTGGACCCGGTACGTGGTACGAAGTCGGGACTGTCGCGTCCCAGCCACTTGGTAATGGCATGCGCCTGGGGGCCGTTCTCTGCGTCGGCGCGCGGAGTGCCCATCGCAATTCGCGCCTGGGCAACCGAGTCGTCGACGCTGAGCTCTGTGGGATCGCCGGCCGTGCCACGATCAGGAATCCAGTAGACCCGGCTGTCGCCTACGTTGCCGAACACGACCAGATCAGCTTCCACAACCGCCGCCGCGAAAGTGCAGGAAGCGGCATTCTCACTGTCTGGAGCCGTGTTGTCGATCACCGCGGTGTTGGCGGCAGCGGCTGCCTTGACCACAGCGCCAGCGACTGCCGCCACGCGACTAGCGGGCGTACCTAGTCCGGCGGGTCGGTGCGATAGGAGGACGTCACGCGCCGTCCGAGCGGCCGCCAAGCTGGCGACATCGGAGTCGAGGGACGTGGACACCCCATCGCAGACCACCAAGATCGCTCGCGAACCCGGTGTCGGCTCGGCCGCGACGGCCGTGGCATCCTCATTGCGGTGATGCCGCACGCCGCGGTCGCAGCATGCGGCAACCCATGCTGCTGGATGCTCGGTGTAGTGGTCTCGTTCTGTCGGGGCCCTCGTGCCGCAGGTCTCGCAGTAACCGTCGGGCCCAATCACACCGCCGCAATTGGCGCATGGGCGGGTGATGACAACGGTGTCCTGCTCGGCGGGGTCGGTTTGGATGGAGCGCGTGATCTCGATGGGAGCTGCCATTTCGTCAGACTCATCTGCTGGGCGGGCATCCGTCGGCGTGATGGCGATGCCGCAGGCCTCGCAGAACGCCTCTTGCGCTGCCACCTCAGCGCGACAGTTGGGACAGCGAAGACTCCCGTCGGCCTGAAGGATCGCGGTAGGTGGAACCGCAGCAGCAGACTCGGTCATCGTAGGGTCCACCTTCGCACGGCGTTCGCTTTGTCGACCAACGCATAGCGGCGTTGCTGATCGGTCTCGATTCCTGCTAGCTGCCGATAGGTTGCCTCCAAGCCGTCCCGCAGCGTCTCATCGCTCGCTCGGTAAGGGCCAATCTTGATATCACTCTTCGACCCGTTCTTACCCACCTCCGCTATGGCCCGCTCCAGAATCTGGACCGTCAGCTCGGACTGTTCCCGCGGATCCAGCCGGACCCCGCTGATGCTGTCCATCGCCTGGGCCAACGCCGGCAGACCATGGCCGGATTCGTAGAGCTGCACTGCCCGCAGCCTGCGGGCCTCTGGGTAGCTTCTGCTTGTCGATGGCACCCGGTCCAACGCCTGTACCGCGCCAGGTACGTCGCGGCGTGCCGCCCGGACACGCGCCATCCCGAATGCAGCGGGAGCCACATAGTTGGCGTCGGTGCTGGCACAGATCTGATAAAGGCTCTCAGCGATGTCTCCCTCACCGCCGCGCTCGCAGGCCAGGGCAAGCGCTAGTTTCGCGGCAAGCTCACCTGGCACCTGGCCATAGACGGCGTTGAAGGAAGACTGGGCCGATGCGAAATCGCCGGTGTCCAGTGCCGAGAGGCCAGCCACCCAGACCGCGCGCCATTCCCAGGGATCATCGGTCAACATCTCGTTGACGATCTGTTCCACCAGGTCCCGCCGTCGCAGCTCCAGCGCTGCGTGGGCCTGTGCCAGCCGGACCTCAGCGGTGGCAGTGGGTGCTCCCCGGAGCTCCTCGAGACGCTTCTCAGGATCCTCGACCGAGATATTGCTGAGCCACGCATACTGCGGATCGCTGGTGTCGACGCGCAATGCCGGTAGCTCATTCCATTCCAGTGCTTCGCTGGTGATCGCCGGCGCCTCGAAGAGCACCGACGCGGCCGAGGTCAGCGCTGTTCCAGGCGTCTT
>JBKOUS010000117.1:0-4751 GCA_046723505.1 Actinomycetota bacterium | reverse complement strand
GGCGTCCCCGTCCGGTTTGACCACCCAGCCGCGTTCCGCGGCGAGCCGGTGCGCCTCATCCCTGCTGTAGACCGGACCGACGAACTTTGTCGGGTCGTCGAACGCCGGGTCTGCGGGGTCGACCTCAGTCATGGTAAGGATTGTGGCGAGCGGCTTTTCGAACGGCAGCAGGTTGCCCAGCTCCTGCTCAATCAGGTAACCGATCATCCCCTCGGTTTGCGCTCCCAAGACATCGAAGGGGTAGGGGGACACCTCGTCAAAAGCCGATCCCTGCAGCGCTAACATACCGACCTGCGGGCCGTTACCGTGTGAGATGACGAGCTCGTGCTCCAGCGCCACAGGCGCCAGCGCCGCGCACGCCGCGGCGACGTTCGCCCGCTGGTTGGCGACCGTCATGGGTTCGCCGCGCTTCTGCAAGGCGTTGCCTCCCAGGGCCACCAGCACGCGCATCAGGCCCTCAGCGTCGCAACAGTCGCGGTCTTGATCGTGTGCATCCGGTTTCCGCTTGGTCAAACTCGATCGGGCATGGCGACTCGAAGACCTCAAGGTAGGTGACCCTCGAGGCTGTCCAGGCCAGTCCTCTCGTAGATCTCCGCGCCGACAGAGTTGCCCACATTATTCCGGGCGTCTCCAAGGTAGGCGAAGAAGATCCCTCGTTGTGCATCCGGCAGCGCTCGCGCATGGAGCACATCGTGGCCGCAGCTGGCCATGAGTCGGATGCGGAACCCTCACCGGGGCATCGCGACTGTTCCCGGATCGAACCTCCGAAAAGCATGCTGGTCTTTCCCGGCTCGCACGGTCGGCCTCCTTGTCCCAGCTGAGCGAGCTGGTGGGCATCGCGGAGGTGTGCAACGGCTTCTGTGGACCCGTAGTGCGCGGCCAGCTGGAGTTATCAATTGGAGTCGGGATCTGACGCCCTGGCGGACGGATACTCGGTTCGTACGTTGATGTCGCCGAACAGCGCCAGTGCGCGAATCCGAACTGTGGGCGCAGCAACTGCAGCACTGCCGGTATCGTCTACAACCCTCCCGAGCAGAGGCGTTGCCACCAGCGCCACTTGGACGTTGGGCGGTATCACTACTGTCACGTCACCGAGGTACGCCCATACTCTGACGTCCAGGCCGTCGACCGGGATCACCGCATCCCGCAAGTCAATCTCCGCATTTCCCCACACAGCCCAGGAGCGCAACCGCTGAGCCACCTCGCCCCGGGGTCTCAACGAGGCGCTGCGCAAGATTGCACGGGCCTGCTGCGTTCCGGCTCTAACGAGGGCGGCATTGTCGGCTCGTACAGGGAGTCGTTCACCGTGAGGAATATCAGCGGTGAGATTCTCCAACTCGGCTACGTACTGCGCCGCCAAGACCTTGGACACTCGCTCGCTATGCTGCTCGGCCGTAATCCGGCCGTCGACCAGAGCCTGCCGAAGCGCTCGGAGTGCCTCTTCGCGATCCTCGTCCGAAGCAAGCCACTGAGACCGTTGGTCGTCTGCCAACATGCCCACACGATAGTGCGGAAGCCAGTGATCAAATCGAGCGCGCTGCTTTGCCTTCCATTGCAGTGGACTTGGGCGACCGCCGCTAGAAAGGACTGCTCTGAAAATGACATGATGAGGCGCAGTCCAAGATCACCTGGAGTAGTCCGGAAACCGTGCTCCCTTGACAGAATCTCCACCACGAAGTGGGTGTCTCTTGCGGCCATCTCACATCTCGCCGTCACGATTTTCGTGCCCATTCATAGAGCAGGGAACGCACCTCGGCGGAGTGTGCGGATGTTGGCTGTTGCGCTGCTGTACGGTGACCGCGGCCGGCCGGTGCGCGTCAGCGGTTCGTGGTCCCCAGCGTTGTAGGGTGCGACCGTGGATGCTGCGGTAAGTGCCGCGCTGTCGATGTCGCATCTGGGTGAGCTGCCACCTGAGGTTCTGGGCGAGCTTGTGACGGGTGCGGTCAGGACGAGGATTTCTGCTGGCTCGGTTACGCATCGCGAAGGTGAGCCTGGCCCGCACCTTGAGCTGGTGATCTCGGGAGTTGTGCGGGCCTTCGTGACTGCTCCCGACGGTCGCACGATGACTGTTCGCTACTGCCGGCCCGGAGCGCTCCTGGGGGCCGTATCGCTGTTCGCAACCCACTTCACAATGCCGGCGAGCACACAGGCGGTCGAGGATGCCGAGCTTTTGAGGATGTCGCCGGCTGTTGTTCGCCGGGCCGTTGCACGCGACGCCCGGGTCGCTCGAGCCTTCCTTAGCGAGCTCAGTGAGCGAGTGTTGAGCTTTATAGATGAGATCCCTGGAAATACCTTCGCAACGGTGCGCCAGCGCGTGGCGCGACATCTGCTCGACCTTGCCGTTGAGGGTGGACCAAGGCGTGACGCGGGAACCGCGATCGTCGTCCAGGTCAGTCAACGAGAGCTTGCCGATGCGGTGGGGACGGTGCGGGAGGTGGTCGTTCGGGTGCTGCGGGAACTCCGCCGGGATGGCCTGGTACGTACCGAACGCGACCAGATCGTGATCCTCGACCCGGCCGGCCTGGTCTCGGGGAGGGGTGGAACTCTGGTTCCTGACAGCGGTCGTCCCGCGGGTCGACACTTCGAGCATGACCATCTTGACCAGGCCCGAGCAGGTTCCCCTTGACCAGCGCGCCGTCGACGAACTCGTAACGACGCTGCGCGGTGAGGTCATCAGTGCTGGTGATGAGGGCTACGAGCAACACCGACGGGTGTGGAACGGATCGATCAACCGGCACCCGACGCTGATCGTGCGCTGCGCCGGGGTGGCCGACGTCAGGTCCGCAGTGCGGTTCGCGAGGAGGCACGGCCTCCTTGTCGCGGTACGAGGCGGGGGGCACAGCTTTCCTGGCTTCTCCGTCTGTGACGGTGGCATGGTGATTGATCTGTCCCTGATGAAGGGGATCCGGGTCGACGGTGAGGCTCGAACGGCTCGTGTGCAGGCCGGGGTGCTCGTCGGTGAGCTTGACCGCGAGACGCAGCGGTTAGGACTTGCAGTCACCGCGGGCATCGTCACTCACACCGGCGTCGCGGGCCTGACGCTTGGGGGCGGCCTCGGCTGGATCATGCGTAAGTATGGGCTGACAATCGACAACCTGCTGGCGGTCGACCTCATCACCGCCGACGGTGAGTTCGTGAAAGCCAATGCGACCCACAATGCCGACCTCTTCTGGGGAGTACGCGGCGGAGGTGGCAACTTCGGAATCGTGACTGAGTTCGAGTTCTTGCTGCATCCGTTGGGGCCCGAGGTCTTCGCGGGACCGATCTTTTGGCCGATGGAAGATGCTCCGAAGGTCCTCCGCTTCTACCGCGACTGGATCGCCGACTGCCCGGATGAGCTGATGACGATCCTCGTGCAGAAGCGAGCCCCGGCACTTCCCGTGGTGCCCGCTGAACTGGTTGGCAGGCACGTGATCGCCGTCGCAGCCTGCTACACCGGCCCGGTGGAAGCCGGCGCGCGGGCGCTTCGACCCTTGAAGTCGTTCGGCAAACCGCTGCTCGACCTGTGCGGGCCCAAGCCGTACCTGGTTCATCAGTCGATGTTCGATCCCGGCTACCCGCATGGCTGGTGGTACTACGTCCGCTCCTGCGATGTCGCCGAGCTCAACGACGACCTGATAAACATCGTCGCCGAACACGGCCGGCGGATCGTGTCGCCGATCACCAGCATGGGCTTGTGGCAGATGGGTGGAGCGGTTGCCCGCATCGGGCAGAACGAAACCGCCTTTCATGGACGCAGCGCCGGCTTCACCTTCAACATCAACGGCAACAGCGAGACCGCGGACGGCTTCGACGCGGAACGCGACTGGGCACGTGCGTACTGGTCGGCGCTCTCGCCTTATCACACCGGCGTCTATGTGAACTTCCTGATGGAGGAGGGCCAAGAGCGCATCCGACAGTCATACGGGGCGGCAAAGTATGACCAGCTCAAAAGACTGAAGCGGAGGTACGACCCGGACAACTTCTTCCGGTTAAACCAAAACATCCAGTCCGCCTAACCTCGCCCATCCGCGAAATGCCGCAACGCAGCGCCGGCGATCCGCCTGGCGGTGTGGCTATAGCACCACGAGAGCTTCGCGGCAGGCGATCAGCCATCTGTGCCGCAAGCCAGTGAGGATGGGTGTGGCGTCTCCCGTCGGGTCTGACTCTTTGTAAGCCTGACGAGTTGGTTGCTGTCTTTGGGTCGATCCGTTGGCCCGATGGGCGGCGTCGTTGCACGACGGCCGGGCGGGGTGACCTCATAGGAACCTGCGCTAGAGGCGCCCATCACTGGCCTGTCCACCGATCCCGACCGCTGCGTGCCGGACCTGAACCTACGCATTCCACCCCAGTCATGAGCTCGGCGACGCCGACCAGGCAACCAAGACCGCCCTCCGCCGCTTGCCCGGCGTCACCAGCAGCTGGCGGAGGAGATCGCCGAAGCCGACCACGACCTTGATCGTCGGTCAGGTCGCCCCCACCCTGCTGGCGTTGCCCGGTGTCGGACCGGAGGTCGCTGGCCAGATGCTCACCAGCGCCGGCGACAACCTCGATCGGATCAAGTCCGAAGCCGCCTTCGCGCATCCCTGCGGCGCTGCGCCGATTCCCGCCAGCAGCGGCCGCACCAACAGGCACCGGCTCAATCGAGGTGGCGACCGCGGCGCAAACAACGCCCTCTACGTCGTCGTTCCCGGCCGGCTCCGCTATGACGCACGGACGCGCGCTTACGTCGAACGACGGACGCGGGAAGGCCTCTCCGAACCCGAGATCAT
>JBKOUS010000196.1:0-5213 GCA_046723505.1 Actinomycetota bacterium | reverse complement strand
GCCGTGGCGCCGGTAGCGACTACACCAGGGAGGTCGGGACAGTAGGCCGAATAGTTGGTCGCCTCACCGCTTTCGATCACGATCAGATAGCTGCTCACGCCTGCCCTCCCTTCGAAGATTCGTCGGTTCTACCAGTGTCGTTCTTAAGCCCAGCTTGCCTCAAGATGCTGGCGAGTGTCTTGGGATGCAGTTCGTCTCTTGGCTTTCCGGCCACCGTGACTACGCCTGGCTTCGTCGGATGTCGGTACTGTCGATGCGATCCTCGGGTGCGGGTGTGAACCCAGCCGTCACTCTCAATGAGCTTCAGGACCGCTGCAATTTTCATCAGCGCAGGATGCTAATGCGCGGTGGTCGTCTGATCAGGACGTTTCGAAAGATCGAGCCGTCGTAGCGTCGGCGGGGAGCGCGAGGACAGTGGCGCGGGTCGGCTCATCCGTCATCTTGTCCGGCCCCATGCCCGCCGGCGAGGCGGTCAATTGCGTCGCGGTTGGGGAAGATCCACCGACGACGCCGGATCTCCCGGTGCGTGGCATGGCAGCCGGTCTAGCTGCTCTAGCGCGGCGGGGGCGGCCCATGAGTTCGAGGTTCCTGCGGGCGATATGGCTCACGCCTAAATCTCGAAGCGCCGGGACGCGCCAGCGCTGGCCTTGGCTGCTCTGAGTTGTTGGGCGGCCGCGGGGGCAGTTCGTCCAGAATGCGCCACCAGAGAGCAGCTGCCGGGTGATCATCGGGTAGCGGACCCTTAGCGGCTGCCGATCGAACGAGACCGGTCGCATCGAAGCCTGCACGATCCAAGCGTTCCAGTCTGTCTACCAGGCTGGGCAGGAACGAGTCCTTGATCACGTTCGGGATCCGTTTCACGAGGCTGTCCCTCCATTGTTGATCTTGGGCGATGTCGGCTGCCGCGAGTTGCTTGTCCAGTCGGTGCTGCCAGGTCCGGGCGAGAAGGCTTGATTGTAGGGGTCCGGTTGGCCGGAGGTCGGCTGGCTGAACCTGCATGGCAGCGCGCCAAACCTGTAGCTCGGCGACCAAGTCAGCCGACGGCAGGAAACGCCGTTCGACCGCCCAAGGCGGCGCATCAGCTCCCTCCGGTGTTCCGACTTGATCAGCGAGATCGGTGATCAATCGGGCTCGGGCAGCTAGGTACGGTCCCCAGTCAGCGTCTTTAGCGATGCCGGTGGGTATGCCGGGCAGCCACGGCAGCGGTGCAGCCGGGTTGTGAAGGTGGGTGTCGTCGAGCCGCCAGTTGAGGGCGGCCACATGATCAGCTGCGGTGTCGAGTTCCCATAGTTGCGCTGCGTCGCGCAACGTTGGGATTGGGTCGGTGTCGCAGTCGAGCGCCAGGAGGAGTAGCCGGGCACGAAGAGCAGGCCATGCTGCCTCGTTAGTAAGCCCGTTGATCAACTGGTCGGCCTCGCTGTCAAGGTCGGCGATCAACCGGGGACCGGCGAGGTGTTCGGCTGCGACGTGGAGGGCGTCCAGGTAGCGGGCGGTGGCGTGACCAAGCTGAACCGCGGGATCGTGCTGATCTCTTTGCAGGGTGGTCGCCGACGCTGCGGTAGCGTCGCGGGCCAGGATCTGTTCAAGCAGCTCGGTAGCGGTGCGGAGGTGAATGTTCTCGGGGCGGAGGATTGCATGCGGGTCTCCGTCGCCGACCACCGGAAGGTACAGGTGGTTGGCAGTTCTGCCGCGGCTCAGCATCGTATAGAGGAGCTGCCGCGACTCGGTGCCGGTAGCGATCCCGTGCATGGTCTCGACGGTGACCCCTTGGGCGGTGTGCACCGTGGTGGCGTAACCGAGCTGGGTGGCCGTGGCGACGTAGCGGGGCGACAGGGTGACGATGCGGCCGCTACTGGCGTGCCGTACTTTCAACGCGCCAGTGTAGGTGACATGCAGAACGGTCCAGCGGTCACCGTTCTTAACCCAATCGGTACCACTGATGCGGATCCGCCGGTCGTTCTGCCGGGTGATGATCACATCGCCAGCGCTGGCCAGGTTTCCGTCGGCTAGCTGCACCTCTCGGCCCGGCAGTGTCTTGTTCAGGCGGCAGGTGCGGGCGCGCTGGTTCAACTGGCTGACGAGCTCGCGGGTGGGGGCGAGCATGATCGTGTCGAGGCCGCGGTCGCGGTCGGCCTGCCACGCGGCGAATAGTTGCTCGGTGGTCGTTGTGGCGTCGCCGACGTGGACCCGTTGCCGATCGAGGTAGAAGCCGAGAGCCTCGGGTCGGCCGTCGCGCAGCGCGAGCGTGGCAGAAGCCTCTGCTCGGTCTTGGAACCGGTGTAGTTCGGTGAGCCGATCGGCGCCGTGGACGGCTTGGATGTCGCGGAGCACCCCGCCGGCACCGATCGCGGCGAGTTGTTGATCATCTCCGATCAGCCGCACGCTGCCACCACACCGCACAATGAAGTCGACGGCGGTATCTAGGGAGAGGGTGTCGGCCATTCCCACCTCGTCAATGATCACCAATGTGGACCGGTCGACGGTTAGCGCCCAGTCGGGCAGGTCGCCGTGATCAATGGACCAGGTCAGCTTCGCCAGCGTGTCGGTCTGAGAACCGATGCTCTCGCGGAGCTGGGCGGCCGCTGCGGCTGAGGGTGCGAGGCCGAGCACGTGGCCGCAGCTGTCGGTCCACGCCCTGGTGAGGGCACGCAGCGCGGTGGTTTTACCCGCCCCAGCGGGTGCGATGGCGAGCTGGAGCCGGGCACCCGACATGCTCATCGATCGGACCAGAGCGGCCTGCCCCGGATCCAAGGTGACCCCATTAGCGGCTTGCTCCAGCAGCGCCAGGTCGACGATCTCAGCAGGTGCAATCCGCCCGTCCCTGCGGCCGGCGACCGAGACGAGTCGCTGTTCCGCGGCCAGAATGCGAGCCGATGTAAACAGCTCGGAACCAGCCACGGTGTAGACGCTCGACCCATCGCGGCGGCGCAGGGACGCCGGTTCGGTGATCGCTACGTCTGGCCGAGCCAGCGACACCGATCGGGTGTTGAGGACCTCTCCGACGACACGGTCGACAAGCTCATCGACCCTGCCGGTGGGAACCTCAGCGCCGCGGATCTGGCGTTGCGCCTCGGCGCGGACATGCCAGGTTTGCCAGGTCGAGCGGCGCTCCTCCAACGCGGCCAGCACCAGGCCCGCCGTCGTCGACACCCACTGCCTAGTCACCGGAGATCTCGATGCTGCGGTCGCGTGGAGTGTTTCGTTGATCATGGCCTGCACAGCCTCGGGGCCGCCGAGCGTTTCGGCGGCCTGCATATGCCAGGTGGTGCGTTGCTCGGCAAGTGTGCGCGGTTCGTGCTTGGCGTCCCGGGTTTCCAAGGTGGCCTGCTGAGCCAGCCGCAGCGCCTCCACCGGCGTCGGTGGCCGGCCATGATCACGCTGAAACTGGACCGACAATTCAGCCGACCGTTTCTTGATCACCTGCCGTCGAGCCGACCAGCGGACGGTCAGCTCCTCGTCCACACCGACGATTTCCCGGACGGCCGGCTTGCGTGGGTCACCGTCGGATCGTTCGGCGAACCGGATGCCCAGCTGATCTTGCAGGTGGTGTTCGAGGGCGGTGTTGTAGGTTTCCGACGCGGATACGGCGGCTTTGAACAGCACCCGTCCGTCGATGGACAGCCAGCGCCCGTCAAGGGTTTGGACCTTATTGGCGACGGCGACGTGGGTGTGCAAATCGGGGTCACCGGAGCGGCTATCCCGATGCGTGAATGCGGCCGCAACCAAGCCATGGACGTTCACCTGCCGCACACCTTGCGGGCCCTCCCTAGTGAACAGCGCATGCTTCTCGATGAAGATCAGAGCATCACGTACCGCCGCACGATGGGCACGCTCAATCAAGGCTGCGATGTGGGGATCGGCGACTGCCCACAACGTTGAAACAGACTTGACCGGGGAGAAGGTCAGGTCGTAGCCGGCGACCGGCTGCGCCGGTGGCCGCGACAGCTTCACAATTGCGGCGGCCAGCTCACGCTCATCGGCCGGCGGGCGGCTGTGTTCTGTCTGAAAGAACTCCCGCGCTACTTCGGACCGAATATCCCGCGAATCAGAAGCAAGCACAGTGCCGGCACGCTCAGCGAATCGGCGGGCCACCTCGATCTGAAATCGATTAGGGCTGGCGTCCATAACCTTGAACGGCGCGCCGAGCCGGGTCGCCGCTCGAATGTTCTCATCACTCAGCTGCTCGTCGGACAACTGCTGCAACCGCTGCGTCGCCAGCGGATGCATCCCTACGCCGAACAGCGCCCACATCTGCTCCGCGGTCACCGGTTCGCCGGCCTGCAAACCGTCAATTCCAGCCATGCCGGAGCCGATCCACGCGCCCGGCGACTCACCCCGCTCAGCGTAGTAGGACGCCAGCCCGACATTACCCTTCGCTGTGGCGTCGAAGGCCGCCACCTGCCGCGTCAAATAGTCGTACCCCGAACCAGCGCTGAGCTTGTGAATGCTCATCGTCACAGCCACTAAAAAGGCGATACAGCCGCTCTCGGCGGTCAGGTAACGCGGACCCAGATGGCCCCGTGCAAAAGGTGTGTGGCACATCGGATCTTGAAATCGGGTGGGGGTACGTGAAACAGGTTGGACTCGTTGGTGGTGACCGCCTGCTCTTTGGCAGCGGCTTAGGACTGATTGAAGGGCCGGCGTCGGTGAGGGGAGACGGTGATGAGTCAGCAGTCGGTGCGGCAGGCGGCGCGGCGGTCGGCGTTGGACGCTCAGGCGGCGCGGTGGAGGGAACGGGGAGACGTTCGGATTGCACGGCTCACCTTCCCCACCCGAACGCGACCGGTACTACTCGGCCGTAGCCGGCTCGTTGACCGCCGTCGGCATCCCGACTCTGGACGCCGCCGCGGTGAGACGCTACGTCGAGGCACTCATAGACGACGTCGTTGACCTTGCCCCGGCCATGCGGGCGAGGATCAGCCTCGACGACAGCCGGGAGGAAGTCACCGACGACCTGCAAGAACACGCCCGGGAACGGCTGTACCTGCACACCTCGCCGCTGCCCGTGGAGCTGGTCGACGAGGCAGAGCTGCCGCGGTGGGCCGCGGACTTCGCCCACCACCATCCCCGGGTCGGCACCCACACGTTGCTGGTCTGGATGCCGCCGGACCAGCTGGCGAAGCAGTTCACTGGGCTGCCCGAGCCGGGCCAGGGACAGGACGAGGCGCCGCGGCTGGCTATGCTCGCCGCCGGTCAGGACCATCAGGGCAGTC
>JBKOUS010000060.1:0-19696 GCA_046723505.1 Actinomycetota bacterium | reverse complement strand
GCCGGGCTAGGTGCCGCCGTGTACGCAGCCTCAGAGGGCCTCAAGACGGTCATAGTGGAGCGAGCTGCAGCTGGCGGTCAGGCAGGTCAGAGCTCCCGGATCGACAACTACCTTGGTTTCCCCGATGGTGTGACTGGTGATCAGCTGGCTGAGCGGGCGCGGCTGCAGGCGCAGCACTTCCGGGCTGAGTTACTGACCGCGCGAACGGTCGTCGGTCTGGAGACCAGAGGACCAGCGCGCGAGGTGATGCTGGACGACGGGTCCTCGGTGCTGACTCACGCTATCGTCCTGGCGACCGGGGTGAGCTATCGCCAGCTCGAGGCGAGCGGCGCCCCGGAGTTGGTCGGACGCGGGGTCTATTACGGCTCCTCAGCGACCCAAGCGGAGTCCTGCGCGGAGGATCACGTGATCATCGTCGGCGGCGCCAACTCCGCCGGTCAGGCGGCTGTCTACCTCTCTCGCTACGCGGACAAGGTCACCATGGCCGTGCGCGGCGCCTCGTTGCACAAGTCAATGTCGTCGTACTTGATCGAGCAGATCTCCGAGATCTCGAACATCGACGTCCGCCTGAACACGACAGTGCAGAGCTGCTCGGGAGACGACCGGCTGCAGTGCGTCACCCTTGTTGATCATGACGGGGGGCAGCAGGTGGTCGATTGTGGGCACCTGTTCGTGTTCATCGGTGCAGCGCCCCTGACCGACTGGCTTCCTGCATCCTTGGTTCGGGATTCGAGCGGTTTTGTGGTGACTGGTCCGGATCTGATGGTCGGTGGCAATCGGCCGCCGTCTTGGGACTTGGAGCGTGATCCGTACCTGCTGGAGTCGAGCATTCCGGGCGTCTTCGTGGCCGGTGATGTCCGCTCCCAGTCGGTCAAGCGGGTGGCATCAGCCGTCGGCGAGGGAGCGCTCGCGGTCACCCTGGTGCATCGATACTTGGCGGAGCAATAGGAGTTGATCATGAGCGAACCGATCGTCGAGGCGGTGCGGCTGAGCCCATCCGAGCTGCGCACGTTGTTCCTGTTCGAGGCGCTGGATGATGATCAGCTGAACTGGCTCAGCGAGAACGGGTACTGCAAGGCCTGGCTGGCAGGCCAAGAGGTCTACGCCGAGGGTGAGCCGGCTACGTGCTTTTACATCCTGCTCGCCGGCACGCTGTCCATGCATCGCCGGGTGGAGAACACCGAGGTGGAAACGGCACGTACTAATCAACGTGGCGTCTACGCGGGGGCTACGCAGGCATTCGTCAAAGGCATGGACGAGCAGCCTTACTGGGCATCGGTACGCGCCGTGACCGATTGTGAGTTCTGGATGATCGACGCCGCGGAGTTGGGAGAGAAGTTCCGCGAGTGGTTCCCAATGGCGGTGCACCTGCTCGAGGGCCTAACTTCGGGCTTGCGCTCCAGCCAGGCGATCATCGGGCAGCGGGAGCGTCTGCTTTCGCTGGGCCGGCTGTCCGCGGGGCTCACGCACGAACTGAACAACCCGGCAACGGCTGCGGTACGGGCCACAGCGACCCTGCGAGAACGGGTGAGCAAGATGCGCGGAAAGCTGGCGCACCTGGCTACTTCTGACGTCGACCCCAAGGCTCTGGTGGCGCTCACCGAACTCCAGGAGGCGGCCGTTGAGAAGATGGCCAAGGCCGACAAACTGTCGCCCGTACAGGTTGGCGAGGCCGAAGACGAGCTCTCCGACTGGCTTGATGATCATGGCATTGACGATGCCTGGGACCTCGCCCCTACGCTGGTCGCCGCCGGTGTGGACACCGATTGGCTGGACGAGGTGGCTGAGAGCGTGCCCACGACGCTGCTTGGTGATGCCCTGCATTGGGTCACCTATGCGCTGGAGACCGAGCAGCTCATGGGGGAGATTGAGGACTCGACGGACCGGATCTCTGCGCTGGTAGGAGCCGCCAAGCAGTATTCCCAGATGGACCGGGCAGCGCACCAAGACATCGATGTCCGCGATGGACTGAAGAGCACTCTGACCATGCTCATGCACAAAATCAACGAACGAGGAAACATCACCGTAGTCAAGGACTTCGACGACTCGTTGCCGACAGTTCCAGCGCATCCGGCCGAGCTGAACCAAGTGTGGACCAACCTGATCGACAATGCCATCTATGCCATGCCCGACGGCGGTACGCTGACCATCCGCACCTCCCGGGAGGACGGTTGGGTGCTGGTTGAGATCTGCGATACCGGCATCGGCATTCCGCCTGAGCTGCAGCAGAAGATCTTCGAGCCGTTCTTCACCACCAAGCCGGTGGGCGAGGGCACCGGACTTGGTTTGGATATCTCCTATCGCGTGATCACCCAGCGGCACGGCGGTGACCTTCGGGTGAAATCATCTCCTGGGGACACCTGCTTCCAGGTCAGGCTGCCGCTAGCCGAGCCTCCCTCGTTCGGCTGAGGCCGTGGCCATGAGCGCCTCGTGAGGATTTCATGGGGTGCGCCCAACATCGCTACTCAAGCGGCGAGCGCGGTCGGTAGTTCTGCCGCATGCACCACGACCAGTGAGGTGACCGCCCGGGTGAGGCATACATACAGCCGGCGGAGTCCCATCACATGATCAGGTTCCCTAGCCACGATCTCGGCCGGCTCAACGAGCACCACATGATCGAACTCCAGGCCCTTGGCGAGGGACGCCGGAACCAAGATCGGCTTAAGGGCCTGGGCGACATCTACCGCAGCACTGGGGAGGTCGGCACGGGCGTCGAAGATCTGCGGATCTTCGCCGAGCAGGTCGTACTCCAACTGCGCCCGCTCCAGTAGCTTCCGGACGCCTGGCACCGCGGCGTCGGCAACGACCACTCCCACGGTGCCTTCGTTACGAACAGTCTGCTTGATGGCCTCGACCAGCTCCTCGCCGATCGGCCCGATGGAGCGTACGTCGAGTTCGCCGCGGTGCCGGCGTACCGAGTGCGGCGGTTTCAACGTCGGCGCGATGTGCGGCAGCAGCCGGGCCGCGAAATCGATCACTGCGCCAGGTACCCGGAAGCCAGCGACCAGCTCTTCGATCGCGGCGTCAGGATGACCCAGATGGGTGAGCGACTCACGCCAGGAGCGTGTCGCCCACGGTGTCGTCGCCTGGGCAAGATCACCGAGGACAGTGACTGAACCCGTGCTGGCGCGGCGACCCACGGCCCGCAGCATCATCGGCGACAGGTCTTGCGCTTCGTCGATGATCACATGACCGCGGCTGGGGGTACGCTGCAGCAGATCTGCAACCTCATCGATCAAGATCGCGTCGGCAATTGACCAGCGAGCAGCAGCAATCGATCGAGGCGGTCGCTTGATCATGATCAACTGTTGCTCGTCACGGCTCAGGATGTCGTCCGCGGCGGTCGCCAGGAGATCGGCATCGCTGAGCAGCTTCATGATCAGCTTGACAGGGTCGAGCGCGGGCCAGATAGCGTCGGCGTAGCCTCGGACAGGCTTGCTCCGGGCAACGGCGTCCTGTACCCGATCATCAGGAGAGTCACCGCCCGCCTCCATACGCAGCAGCACCTGGTGAGCCAGCCGCTGCGGCAACATTGCCCGCCCAGCCTCGTAACGCACACCGCGCTGCCGAAGCTCCTCGACAACCTCAGCAGTCAGGTAGGCGCCGACCCGCCACTGGTAGGCGCCGCGCGGCACCACCAACGGTGCGCTGGCCGTGCCGAGATGGCTCCACACGGCCCGGTGTAGAACCTCTGCCATCCGTGCATCCCCCTTGATCAGAGCCGCGGGAACGCTGTCAATGCCGCGGACGGTGACGCGATTTGCCTGACAGACCAGCGAGCTAACCGTCGTCTGTGCTACATCGATCTCGCCGAGTGCGGGCAGCACGTCCGCGATATAGGACAAGAAGCTGTCATTCGGTCCAACCACGAGCACGCCGGACCGTGCCAGCTGCTCGCGGAACGCATAGAGCAGATAGGCGGCACGGTGCAGGCCGATTGCGGTCTTTCCGGTGCCGGGTGCGCCTTGCACGCAAAGCGACTGATCCAGGCCAGCTCGTACGATGCTGTCCTGCTCCGGCTGGATGGTCGCGACGATGTCGCGCATCGGACCGGTCCGCGGTCGCTCGATCTCGGACTCCATGATGTCGGAGTACGCCGGCACTGCGGTTTCGGTCAGGTCCTCCTCTTCGTACGCCGTTAGCCAGCCGTGCGAAAAGCCGAAACGCCGGCGTAGCCGGACACCCATCGGCTGCCCGGGTCGCGCCTGGTAGAAGGGCCGTGACATGCCCGCCCGCCAATCGATCACCAGCGGCTCGCCACCAGCCTCACTGGTGACGTGCCGCCGTCCGATGTAGAGCGTCTCGTCCTGTTCGGCGCCGAGGCTGGCGTCGTAATCAAGCCGCCCGAAGAACAGCGGCACGGTCGGATCGTCCTCGAGGGCCTTCATCCGGCGGTAGAGCGCCTGCTTGAGGTGCTCGGTCGACACGTGGTCCCCGCCAAACGCCTCCAGACTTGCCGCGTGTTGCCGCATCCGTTGCAGAGCGGCCCGGGATTCGCTGAGATGGATGCGTTCCCGGGTCAGTACGTCTACGGCGGTTTCAGGCATGCAAACAGCTCCGATGCGGGACCGGTGGGCTTGGGGGCGAGGGGCCACGTTACCTGCTAGCCGAGGCGAAGTCCAAGGGTTTTCGGCCTGACAGTCGGGGTGCCTGAGAGCACGATCGGGTTCCTCGTAAGGTGTAGGCCGTGCCCTCCTCTGATACCGAGCGCAGCTACGTGCCGGTCGCGGATCCTGCGGACCGCCCTCGCAAGTCTCGGGCAACGGTACGCGTGATCATGATCGACAACGACCGCACGCTGTTGTTCCATGACAGCGACCCTGGAGTTCCAGGGGCCAGTTGGTGGACCACCCCGGGTGGTGGCGTGGACGAGGGCGAGAGCGAGGTTCACGCCGCGATCCGCGAGGTGGCCGAGGAAACCGGCTATCAGCTGACCGAGAGCGAACTGCTGGGTCCGATTGCCGTACGCCATGTTGTCCACGGGTACTCCGACCTCGTGATTGAGCAGGACGAGTCATTCTTCTTGGCGATGGTGACCCCATTCGAGGTCGACATCTCGGCCCACACAGCCGACGAGCGGCTCACCGTGCTCGGGCACCGCTGGTGGTCGCACGACGATCTACGGCACAGCGACGACTGGATTTGGCCGCATGAGCTCGTGGAGCTCTGGTCGCTGGCCGGCGAGCCCGACGTCTGGCCGATTGATCTTGGCACCCAGGAGGAGTCCACAGTTCTGGATGTGGCATAGGCCTGACTGGCGTCAGGTCAGGCTCGGCGAAATCTCCATGTACTGTGAGTCCGGAGGGACATCTCCAGGTACTGCGGTTCAGGTTGATCGAGCTCGGGCGCACCGGCGGGCATGGTGAGCTCTGCCGGATCACTCAGCAGTGAGTGCGTCCTTGGCGTCCATGATGCGGTAGCCGTACCCCTGTTCGGCGAGGAAGCGCTGCCGGTGGGCCGCGAAGTCAGCGTCGACGGTGTCACGAGAGACGACGGCATAAAGGCGTGCGGTCGTCCCCTCCGCCTTGGGTCGCAGCAGCCGACCAAGGCGTTGCGCCTCCTCCTGCCGGGAGCCGAACGCACCGGAGACCTGAACGGCGATCTGAGCGGACGGTAAATCGATCGAGAAGTTCGCCACCTTGCTGACGACAAGCAGGTCCACCTCGCCCGATCGGAACGCTTCGTAGAGCTGCTCACGGCGCCGTACGGTTGTCTCGCCGGTGATCAATGGCGCCTCTAGCCGTGTCGCCAGATCCTCAAGCTGATCGACGTACTGCCCGATCACGAGCGTCGGCGTGCCCCGGTGCTTGGACACCAGGTCGATGACGACATCGGTTTTGGACTCAGCCGTGGATGCCAGTCGGTACTTTTGGTCCGGCTCGGCGACCGCGTACGTCATGCGCTCGGCTTCGCTGAGGGTGACCCTGACCTCGATGCAGTCGGCGGGTGCGATGTAGCCCTGCGCTTCGATGTCCTTCCAGGGTGCGTCATAGCGCTTGGGCCCGATCAAGGAAAAGACGTCGCCTTCCCGACCGTCTTCCCGAACCAGCGTTGCGGTCAGACCCAGCCGGCGGCGCGCCTGCAGTCCCGCGGTCATCCGGAAAACCGGCGCCGGTAGCAGATGCACCTCGTCGTAGATGATCAAGCCCCAGTCGCGCGCGTCGAGCAGCTCGAGATGCGGATGGACTCCGCCGCGCCTCGTCGTGATCACCTGATACGTCGCGACGGTAACCGGGCGGATTTGCTTCTTTATGCCGGAGTACTCGCCGATCTCATCGGCAGTCAGCGTTGTCCTCTTGATCAACTCGTCACGCCACTGCCGCGCAGCCACAGTGTTGGTGACCAAGATCAACGTGGTGGCGCTGGCTCGAGCCATCGCGGCTGCGCCTACGATCGTCTTGCCCGCACCGCAGGGCAGTACCACTACCCCCGAGCCGCCGTGCCAGAAAGAGTCGGCGGCCTGACCCTGATAAGGACGCAGCGTCCACTCGCGCTGATCAAGGCTGATTGCGTGCGCTTCACCGTCGACATAACCGGCCAAGTCCTCGGCTGGCCAACCAAGCTTGAGCAGCACCTGCTTGAGATGTCCGCGCTCGGACGGGTGGACCACGACACTGTCCTCGTCGACGTGACCGCCGAGCAGTCCTTTGACCTTCGCGCTCCGCAGCACCTCAGTGAGCACCGCGCGGTCGGTGCTGACCAAGATCAACCCGCGCGTCGGATGCTTCTCGATCCGCAGCCGACCGTAGCGAGCCATGGTTTCCGCGACATGGACCAGCAGGGAGTTCGGCACCGGGTAGCGGCTGTACGTCAGCAGCGTGTGGACCACCTGCTCGGCGTCATGGCCGGCAGCGCGGGCGTTCCACAGCCCGAGCGGTGTCAAACGGTAGGTATGAATGTGCTCGGGTGCCCGCTCCAGCTCGGCAAACGGTGCGATCGCGATCCGACAGGCGTCAGCGTCGGGATGATCAACTTCGAGGAGCAGCGTACGGTCCGACTGCACCACGAGCGGCCCTGGGCCGTCGAAGGGCAGCGACATCAGCGTGGCCGGCGCTTGGACTCGGTCTCATGCCCATTCGGCGTTGGGCCGGAGGTAGTCGGAGCCTGCTCACCCGGCCGCATGGATTCGGTCGGCGCCGGCGACTCGGAGGGCGTCGGTGTAGCCGTCGGGTCGGGCGAGGGCCGCGTGATCACCAATGTCGGTGAACTGCGGCTTTGATTTCCGGCCGCGTCGACGGCCCGAATCTGTACGACGTGCTGGCCGCTGTCGTCGTTGAACCAGTGCAATTTCGCCTCAGTCTCCGCAGTTGTCGCCACTTCAAAACCATTGAGCCAAATGCGGTAGCCAATCACGCCCACGTCGTCGGTCGCCGCGGGCCACCGGATGCTGAGCCGATCCGGTGTCACTGCCGACGGTTCGATATCAGCCACTGGCTCCGGCGGTTCTAAGTCCTCGGTGTCTTCCGGTTCATCTGCAGATTTCGTACTCGAGCGGCCCTCGTCGCCATCGATGCTCTGCGCGACAGTCGCGGATGGCCGCGTCGGGGATGCCGCCTGGCGATCTCCGAGACTTTCATCAAGCGAGTCGCGCCCGCTGGGAGAGGCTGATTCCGGTGACTTGTCGAATCGGGCGCCGAGCGGCCCGCTCGTCGGCCCGTCGTTGGTTTTCGGAACCCCGATCTGCTCAGGTGTACGCGCGATGCTCGGTACGAGGTACAAAGATCCCACCCCAAGGGCGCACACGCCGAAGACGATCATTCGCCTGATTGTCACGGCATGCACCCGGTCAGTCTAATGTTGCGGCAGCCGTCGCGAGATTGTTCTACGGCTTCTATGGCCTCGAGCTGGCGGGAATGACTGACGCGATGCGGGCCAACGGGATCGTAACGATCTGCGCACTGTCCCGGTCGACAGCGCGCACGGCGCCAGCCGTCAGATCCAAAGGCGCCAGATGACGCTCGGCGCGCCTGCCGTCGGCGTTGACGTAGACCACTCGTACCAGCATGCCTGCATCAGTTGCTGACCGGAGTTGCTCAACGGTGCCCTCAGTCGTCGCACCGGCCGCAGCCTTTCCGCTGACCCGATGCCCGCGTTCGCGTTCCAGCAGTGCAGCGGCTACCTCGGCGGCGGAGGCGACGGCCTTGCCGGGCTCTACCGGGGGCGGCGTGGCACGCCGTGCACGTGGCGCCACGACCACCTCGCCGGCACTGTTTTCGACTGCAGGGTTATGGCCGAGTTCACGCAGTAGCGGAACCAGCTCATGCTCATCGACTGCAGCGACCAAGACTCCAGGGCCGACGGAGCGGAGCCCGAGGCCCGAAGCAGCAGGATGAGCGAGCAGTGCCGCCGCCTGCGCCTCGTCGGCCACTCGCACATAGCAGCCCGCTGGGCCAACCCGAATGCTCCCGTGGCGCCTCGCTACGTCGCCGACCAAGTAGCGAAGGGCTTGCGGCACATCCGTCGTGGCGTGCCGCTCCAGCCAAAGCCGTACGTCGGCTGCCGACCAGCCAAGATCGAAGGCGCGGCGCAAAGAGGTTGCGCTGAACCGGTAGATACCACCAACACCTCGGGACTCCTGATCAGCCAGCATCCGGAGCTCCGTGGCAACCGTGTGCTCCAGCGGCCCTGCAGTGACAGCTGTGAGATCGGCCTGGATGACGAAATGCGCCACTGGAGCTGGAAACAGCTCAGTCAGGTCAGTTGACATTGGCTCATCTGGCCGCAGTGGAACTCTGGCGAGCGACGACACCGCACCAAGTGCCACCAGCCCCAGCCACGACGCCTCACGCCACGTCAACTGCATCAGCTGCCGGGCCGTCAGCGGTCCGTGCCTCAGCCGTGGCCGATGCCAGGCGGCGGCATCGCCTAGCTGATCCAGGTCGAGGACGGTGCCTGGCGTCGCATCTGCGACGAGCCGCAGGACTATGAGACGCAGGCCCGCTGCGGTTGGGGCGTACGCCTCCTGGCCGAGAGCGTGGCTGCCGGCTTCGGCGGATCGGGAGAAGAAGCGGTCTGCAGTGAGCCATGCCTCGGCTACCAGCCGCCAGCGGGTTGCTGCATCGGAGCTGAGCCAGTTGTCATAGTCAGGCGTTGGAAGCAGCACCCCTGTTCTGCCCGGTGCCACCAGTCGAGCAGCAGCAGCGCACTCGATGACGAAGGCGGCGTGTGTCGGGTCGGCGTCAAGATGGCGAGCGAGATCAGTGACGTCGCGGCTGGCGAGCCCACCTCCTCGCAGCAGCTTGGGCGTCGTCGACTCAAGGCGTAGAGCAAGCAGCTCGATGTCATGCAGCAACGCGAACGCTGCCCCAGCCGCGGCCCGGTCAATGAGCCGCGGCTCACGACGTTGTCCGTTGATCACCGGCGGATCGGTCACTACCGGCTCGGCGCTGAACTTGGCTCCGCGCAGCCGCCACGCCACCTCCCGCGGAATGATGACCGTCTCCGAATCCAGTGCCCGAAGCAGCTGGTGACCGAGCAAGCGCTCGATCGGCGAGCTGGCCGACGTCACGGTCACGGCGCGGTCGGCGTTGCGTACAGCGCCGGTCGGCGACCAGAGGAGTCGGTCGAGTACCGCCCGGGCCTCTGGGCCACACTTCTCCAACGACGCATCGATCTGGTCATCAGACATCGGGCGTGCCGATGGAGGAGCCAGGCCGCCGGGATAAGGCTGGAACGCCTCGCGAGCCGGTCGTACCAGGTGCAGCTGGTCGTCGTTGCCCCACAGCAAAGCGCGCTGTCGAAGCTGCTGAGCAGCTAGGCCGACCTGGGTCTCTGATTGCCTGAGCATGGCTGCGAGATCACCGACGGAGGCGGGATCAGGCAGCGCGGCCAAAGCTTCTGTGACAATGCGCAGCCAGCTGTTGAGTTCGTCGATTGCTCTGCTGATCGAGGCCGGAGTAGTGGACCGGCTCGCCAGCTGAGCGACGTCTTCAGGGACCGGGTCGACGAGATCGGGACGAGCGCTGAGCAAGGTGGCCAGCTCCTCGTCCGACATGGCACGCAGCGCCTCGGTCAAGGTGCGTGGCCGCGGCGGCTCACTTCGCCCAGTCACGCCCACTACCGCCAGGGGGACCGATTACTAGGCGGGGGTGCGGAGCTTGACTTGAGGCGGCGATAGACCAGAACCAGCGTGCTGACAAGCAGCGCCCAGCAGATCACCAGCCCCCAGGTGGCGACGAATCCCCACCAGTCCCCGAGGCCGGTATCGACGATGAACGTACCGAGGAATCCAATGACAGCCAACGCGACAATGCCGAACTTGTAGGCCCGGCGGACTTCATCCTTCGCGACCTTGACGCGCGCGAGCAGGCCAACACCGATCCAGAGAACGATGGGGGAGAGGACGTACACCAAGCCACCGATCAGCAGGCATATGCAGAGGCCTGGGGTCGCCGCGTCGAGGACGGCTCGTGCGGTAACGGGACTTGTCGGTTGCGGTTGTCGACCTGGCGGTCCGGGGCCCCACCAGCCAGGTGTTCCGTGTGCCGGAAAGTTGCCTGGCGTGGGACTGTTGCCCGACTCGACAACCAGTGGCTGGTCTGGTCGTGGGTAGCTCGCACCCGGCGGCGGGGTAAAGCCACCCACTGGACGAGGTCCAGCGGGTGGCTGGGTTGTCGGCGAAGCCCAGTGCACGGCGCCCCAAGCCGAGCCAGAGGTCATCGTGCTGGACACCACGGCAAACGGTTCCTGCGGGTCGCGCGGTTCCTCGCGCGCCGGCAACAAGGTGGACAGTGGCGCCACCGGCTTTTCCGGGGAATCGAAGACCGGGCGGCTCTTGGGCGCCCAGGCAGCCATTTGCGGGTACGGAGCAGCAATCTTTAGAGGCGGGGTGTCAGGGTTCCGGAACTCCGAGGGGCGCTCGATCGGCGCGTACTCCGGTCCGTCCTCCCATGTTGCCACGCAGTTCATCGTAGACGCGCTGGGCGGCTGGTTGCGGTCTCCAAAAGTTCAGCAGCCAATTTGGATAGTTCAACTATGTATCGGCACAAGACAACCCGGCTTTGGTGTTGGGGTGGCCGAACGGAGCGGCTACGCTTAGCGGGCTGTAGTGGGGGTAATCGAAATGCCGCGAACCGGCGACAGAGCAAGCGAGGTTGGACGTGCCAGTTGGCAAGGTGAGGTTTTACGACCCCGAGAAGGGCTTCGGCTTCCTGACCAAGGATGAAGGCGGCGACGTCTATGTCCGCGCCAACGCGTTGCCTCCGGGCGTAACGACATTGAAGGCAGGCCAGCGAGTCGAGTTCGGTGTCGTGGAGGGTCGGAAGGGCGAACAGGCGCTGTCGGTGCACATCGTGGAGATGCCGCCCTCGCTCTCCAAGGCGCATCGTAAGCCGCCCGAGCAGATGACGGTGATCGTTGAGGATCTGATCAAGATGCTCGACGGCATCGGCAACGGCTATCGCCGCGGCCGTTACCCGGATGCCAAGACTGCGGGCAAGGTCGCCGCAGTGCTTCGAGCGGTGGCAGACGAACTCGAGCTGTAGTCACGCCCGAGCGTCTCGCGGTTATCGCGCGCCTGCACGTGCGTGTCTGGCCATGTGCCTCTGCGAGCTCAGGTACGACATCAGGCGGGACATGAGGTAACGCCAGCACGAGACCACTGCCAGAATGAGGCCATGGTTGCGAGCACCGGTACGACCAAGCCCGACGCCGCCTGCATTGCCGCTGTCGATCTTGCCCGCGCCGCGGCAGGGGAGACGGCCGGCGTTATGGGGGTCGGTGAGTATCTCGGCGCACAGGCCGAGGGCACCCGGGTGGTGAGTCACTTTTTTGCCTGCCCGCATCCGGGTTACCGCGGCTGGCGCTGGTCAGTGAGCGTGGTACGAGCCGCTCGGTCTCGCGTGGTGACCATCAACGAAGTGGTGTTGCTGCCTGGCGAAGGGGCGCTCCAGGCAAAAGAATGGGTGCCATGGGCCGAGCGGATCCAGCCTGGCGACGTGACGCCGGGCGTACTCCTGCCGAGCTCGGGCGATGATCCCCGATTGGAGCCGGGCTATACCGGTGGTGAGGATGCGGCCAATCCCGATCCAGCCGAGATGAGCCTGATCCGATCTGTCGTTGCTGAACTTGGCCTGGGTCGGGAGCGCGTGTTGTCGGCCGAGGGCCGAGATGAGGCGGCCCAGCGCTGGCTGGCGGGGGAGGGCGGACCCGACAACCTACTCAGTAGGTTGGCCCCGGATGTGTGTGAGACCTGCGGGTTCTTCGTACGCCTGCAGGGCGCCCTCGGCACGCTGTTCGGCATCTGCGCGAATGCCTTCTCGGTCTCCGAGGGAACCGTCGTCAGCGTCGATCATGGCTGCGGTGCCCACTCGAATGCGCTGGCCGACGAGCGCCCGGATGAGCCTCCAGCACCGATCTGGGACACCATCGAATGGGACGCACCGATCTCGCTCTTTGACTGACAACAGACGGATCGGCGGCCTGAAAGAGCCGGCCGGGAAGAGCAGCGGTTGCCCGGGGCCATAGGCCAGCGGGGCACTGGCTGTTGTTATTGGCGGTGTGACGTTGGTCACAAACTGGTTACGCCCAGTCGAGCTGTCCATCAGACTCTTGACTCTCGGGGATTCTTCTAGGGCCAGGAGAATCACCATGTCGGACGCGGCACTTGATTTCGGGCGCCGGATCCCTCGTTTCGCACGGCTTTCCGTAGCCGTTTCTCCCTCGCTGATCCGGTGGACCCTTCGATTGGTGACCTTGCTGCTCTTCGGTGCGGCGACCGTGGTCGGCGTGAATCTTGGCATGAATGCCCCTGAGATCTCGCCAACGTCAGTCGTGCACCACGACCGCGCGGCGTCGACGGACCTGTGACCGAGACTGCTGAGCCGTGCGACCGCTGGGAGCTAAAGCGACCACACTGGTGGTCCTTGTCTATCTTGGTGCTGCCCTAGCGGTCCTCCAGGGCTTCATCGGGAATGGGCGGCCAATCCAATTCGGAGCTCCGTTGGTGTCCCATGTCGCCGGGATGGCAGCCGGATACGGGGCAGCGATCATGTTGATCTTGATGTCGCGGTCCCCATGGTTGGAACGCGACGTGGGTGCCGACCACCTCGCACGCTGGCATGCCTGGGCGGGGCCGCTGGTCATCGTGTTCGCTGTCGCGCACACCAGTGCCGCAGTAGCGGCCTGGGCGGCGGCTGGCTCGATCGGTCTTTTCGCAGCAACGAAGGACGTACTGAACTTTCCCGGCCTGCTGACGGCGTCGGTCGGCACAGCGATCCTGGTGCTGATCGGCTTCCTCTCACTAAGCGCCGTGCGGCGACGCATCTCCTACGAGCAATGGCACTTGCTGCACTTGCTCACCTACCTGGCCGTGGGGTTCGGGTTTGCACACCAGCTGGCAGGGCCAGACCTTGCGGGGCGGCGATGGCTGCAGATTGCCTGGGCCCTGCTGTACACCTATGCCTTCGCGTTGGTCTTGCGATGGCGCGTGCTACAGCCGTTCTTCCAGCTCTGGCGGCACAGGCTGCGCGTCGAACATGTGCGCGAGGAAGCACCTGATGTGATGAGCGTACTGATGTCGGGTCAGCACCTGGATGAGTTGCGGGCCGAGCCAGGTCAGTTCTTCCGCTGGAGGTTCCTGACTCGGGAGACGTGGCGCTCGGCATACCCGTTCTCGCTCTCGGCTCCACCGACGCGCCACATGCTACGGATCACCATCAAGGCGCGGGGGGCTGGTACGCGGCGAATCTTCGAGATACCACGCGGCACGTTGGTGTTCGCGGAAGGCCCGTACGGTGCGCTGACCCGCCGGCGCCGTCGCCGGACGCGGGTACTGCTGATCGCCGGTGGCGTCGGGATCACGCCGATGCGCGCCCTCTTCGAGGAGATGGACCTGCCGGGCAAGGACGTCACTCTGGTCTATCGCGCCGCCAAGGAGCAAGACCTGGTCCTCAAGCGGGAGCTCGACGAGATCGCCGAACGCTCCGGCGCCAGAGTCGTCTACTTGGTCGGTTCGTCCAGCGATGCCAGAAACGACATGAGCGCACATGCATTGAATCGCATCGTCGGCGATCTCAGCGATCATGACGTCTACCTTTGCGGCTCACCCCGGCTGGCTTCCCGGGTACGTGACTCGCTGATGGACAGCGGTTTCCCGCGCCATCAGCTGCACGAGGAGCGCTTCAGCTTCTGACGTGGAACCTTCGGCGGTGGTCGGTCAGATGTCGCCTGCACGCCGGCGCCGTCGGCGATGCCAGCAATAGGCCAGCCCGACCAGGCCGAGAAGGAAGCCGCTGACGCTCACCTGCAGCCATGAGGTGTGGTTGTGCGCCGCAAGCCAGTCATAAGTAAACGCAAGGACAACCGACGCCAGCCCAAAGATTGCCGTCCCCACGGTGATGACGGCCAATCCGTCGCCGCCGGCAGGCGGCACGGGCGCCTGCACCAAGAAGTGGTGGTGCTCGGGCGGCTCGTCCATATCAATCACTCTAATGGGGCTCATCCGGAATGAGCCGTACGCGGGAACCGCTCCGGGCTGGCGGAGCGGCGGCCTGTGTTGGGGCAGGATGTGGTGGTGAACAGACTGGAGACCCAGTTGGCTCGCCTGGTTGAGCAGCAGGTTCTCTCGGTGTCCCAAGCCGAGGAACTGGTGGATGCGGCCCGTGCCGACCGGCTGGATGGGCAGTCGTTGGCGGCCGAGCCGGCAGCCGGATCTATACCGAAGGGCTCCGCAGTGTTGGAGGTCCTCGGGTACGTCGGAGGCGCTCTAGTGCTGGGTGCGGTGATCATGCTCGGGAGCTTCTTCTGGGATGACCTGGGCAGCACCGGACGCAAGCTGGTTGCGGTCGCATCCCTAGTGGTTCCGGCTGTTGGAGGTGCGGTGCTGGTCAAGGGCCGGGTTCGACAGGAGCTCGGCAGGATCTTGCTCGCCCTGGCCTGCTATGCCGCCGGGTTCGCGTACCTGGTGGTCTTCGAAGATCAGAAGTTCGTGGTGTCGACCATGGTTGTGGTACTTACCTCAGCAATTGGTGCGGTGCTGCTTCGCTCCGGCGCGTTCCTGGTCTCGGGCTGGTCCGCGGCCATGCTGCTGGTGTGCGCTGTCGTGTTCAACGTCATCGACACTGCGGAAGCCGACCCAACGAGCGAGACCATACCGGTGCACCTAGCGGTTGGATTCTTGCTGGTGGCACTGGCTCTCGCGGGCAGCGGACTGATGCTCAGTCGAACTCTCGCGTGGTCACTGGCCGGTCTCAGCGGCTGGGCTGCGAGTATCGTCTTGCAGACCGACGCATCGCACGGCGAATGGCTCTCGCTTGTGGTCGCGACAATCGTCTCCGCGGCGCTGCTCACCGCATTTGTGCTGACGCGCCGCTACGCCCACGCGGTGATCGGCTGCGCGATCTTGCTGACCATCTGGCCGGTCTCGCTCTACCGGATCCTTGACGACGCGGTAGGTGCCGCCATCGGCCTAGTGGCGGCGGGCGCGGTGCTGATCGGGACGGTGATCGTGCTCTCGCGCCGCCGACGCATGTCCGCTGCTGCTTAGCATTGTTATTTAGCATTGCTAAGTATAAGCTGGTATGTGTGGGTGGTATTGGTAGAGATCTCCGAACTGCGAATGGGCTGGCGAATGCACTGCGCCCAGCGGTTATGCGACTTGCTCGTCGGCTACGACAGATGCAGGACGAATCGCTCGGCCTCAACGCCAACCAACTTTCGGCCATGGGCGTACTGCTCAACTCCGGTGACCAGCTGATGGGTGAATTGGCCGCGCAGGAGAGGGTACGGCCGCCATCAATGACTCGGATCGTCAATAGCCTGGAGGCGCGCGGCTTTGTGACGCGCCGTCTAGATCCTCGCGACCACCGGCAATGCCTGGTGTCCCTCACCGACTCCGGCCGTCAGGTGCTGCTCGCGAACCGTCGGCGGCGCGACCAGTGGCTGGCTGTCCGGATCGCCGGACTAGATCCGGCCGAGCGGGAGGTATTGCGCCACGCCGTAGTCGTCCTGGAGAAGGTCAACCAAGGGTGAGCCATTAACACCCAGCCCGCCGCCGTAACTCGAACTGGTAGCCCCGCCTCGACGTCTTCATCCATCCAGCGGCCACCAGGCGGCATGTTCAGCGCGCTCGTCGAACCCAATTACCGCAAGTACCTGGCAGGGTCATTTGTCTCCAACATCGGAACCTGGATGCAGCGCATCGCGCAGGACTGGCTGGTGCTGGAGCTTTCCGGCGGCTCGGGCCTCGCAGTCGGCATCACAACAGGCCTGCAGTTCTTGCCGATGCTGCTGCTCTCTCCCTATGGCGGCCTCATAGCCGACCGATTCAATAAGCAGCAGATTCTCAAGGTGACCCAGTCGTGGCTGGCGCTCTGCGCGGCTGCGCTCGGGGTGCTGGCAGTGACCGGCCTCGCGACGACCGAGCACGTCTACGCGATTGCCTTCGCATTCGGTCTTGGCACCGCGTTTGACAACCCGGCGCGGCAGAGCTTTGTATCCGAGGTAGCTGGTCCCGATCATCTGCCAAACGCGATCGGGCTCAACTCGGCCACTTTTCACTCCGCCCGGATCGTCGGCCCGGCGCTCGCCGGCCTGATGATCGGTGCGGTTGGATCGGGCTGGGCGATCTTGGCCAATGCCCTCAGCTACCCGGCCTTTATCGGCGCTCTGCTGATGATGGATAGCCGCCTACTCCGTACCACTCCACCCAGCCCGCGGGCAAAACGGCAGATCCGCGAGGGTCTTGCGTACATCCGTAGCAACCCGAGCATGGTGCTCGTGATGTGCGTGGTGTTCTTCATAGGCACCTTCGGCTTGAACTTCCAGATGACGAGTGTGTTGATGGCGCAACAGGAGTTCCATCGCAGCGCCCAGGCGTACGGGATCCTCGTGACCTTCGTGGCCGTCGGGTCCCTGGCAGGTGCTTTGACTGCCGCTCGACGCCGCAGCCGTCCGTCTGCACGTTTCGTCGTCCGCATGGCCGTGATCTTCGGGTTCGTCCTGGTGGCATGTGGGCTAGCGCCAAGTTACGCGGCGTACGCCGCAGTCCTGCCGGTCTTGGGTCTCGTCACGCTGCTCACCCTGACTGCCGCCAACGCCTCGATCCAACTCGGCGTCGATCCACTGCGGCGCGGGCGCGTGATGGCGCTCTACATCATGGTGCTGATGGGTGGCACAGCTATCGGCTCGCCGATCCTCGGCTGGGTCGCTGAGAGCATGGGTCCACGATGGGCACTGGTCGGGGGTGGCGCGGCCACCGTGGTCGGAGTACTTGCGAGCGTCGCAGTCCTGCAGATCCGCTGGTGGCGCCAGCGTGGGTCGAGCTCGGAATTGTCAGAGGGTCGGTCCTAGGGTTGTTTGGCTGACGAGTGGCCGAGAGAGCGCTCCGGTAGTGCGAAGTCGTCGTTGTCGCGACCGGCACCGCGGTACTCAAGGATCGAGCGCGCCATCCGCTCCCTGAGCGGAGGCACGTGGTTGGTCACCCGCATGGCGGTACGCAGCAGGCCGAGTACCAGGCGTCCGATCACCGGCTTGTGGATGGGGTCCTGGTCCGTCATTTGCTCACGCGACTTCAACACCGCATCGAAGCCGTACTCGATCATCCTCACTTCGTATCGGCCGATGGCTTCGATAAGTTCGAGGCGACCTTCGGCCACGTCGATGATCCGAGCGCAGAGCAGGACGGCATCGCGCAGCGCGGTGTTCGCTCCGACCCCGCGCCCAGGCGTCATGGTGTGAATCGCGTCGCCGATCAGCGTGACGTTGGAGGCCGGCCACGGATCCAGCGGCACTGACGTCTTGATGTTGACTGGGAAGCACGTGCTGGGATCGGTCAACTCGAAGAGCTGGCGCAGGTTCGGATGCCAGTCGGTCGTCATTTCCGCGACCAGTCGGGCAAGATCATTCCCGCGACGCTCCATGACGTCGGCGGGAAATTTGTCGGAGCTGGCTGAGAAGCCCCAGTTGATGTAGTCGCGGGTGTTGTCGAACTGCAGTCCGGGCCAGACCTTGATCAGCGCGGCGTCGGTGTCACCGATCCCGTTCTTGATCTTGCCCGTGCGGTCCCACTTGAACTCCATCACGTGCAGGATGCAGAAGTAGCCCTTCGGCGCCTGGATGATCGAGATGCCTTGGAATACGCGCGGTGGCAGCAGTGAGCCCGACTCATCGTTGATCGGCAGCTTCCCGGCGATCGCGATGATCCCCGTGTCTTCCTGCCGTGCCCGCGGCAGGTATTGCTCGCGGACGCGGGAGCCAGTGCCGTCGGCCCCGACCAGCAGGTCGCCTGTCGCGCTGGAGCCATCGGTGAAGTACGCGGTGACTGTGCCGTCAGCGTGCTGCTCGAAGCCGGTGAACTCCTTGCCGAACGTGATCACGTCCTGCAGGCCCGTCATGAGTACCTGGCGCAGCGTCATCCGGCTGACAGACTTTTCACTCTCAACCGGATCATCCGCGGCCGGGATCTGAAGCGCGAGTACCTCCCTCAGCTGCTCGGTGATCATGTTGAACCAGCGCGGTGCCCGAGCACAGGTGGCCACGAAGGTGTCGTACAGGTCCGGCGGCAGGAGAGCGTGCAACGCGCGGCTGCCGTCGGGATCGATGCCGACGCGATAGCCGTGCAGGCCATCGGTCCGCAGTGCGTCGCGTTCAAACACCTGCACGTCGATGCCTGCCCGCACCAAGCCGTGGGCGAGCGCGAGACCGCCAGTGCCAGCACCGATCACAAGGACGCGTGGTGAGGTCGAGGTCATGATCTACTCCGTTCTATGATTATCTAGGTAATCCGTGAATCTCGAATAATCAAGATACTTGGTCAAGCAAGATAAAATCAACACCTGGAAGGAGAGACCCCCGTGGCGCACCGAAAGGATCTCGAGCGGGAGATCCAGCAGCAGATGATCGCGATGATCGCGCAAGTGGTGCTGTTCAACCACGCGGTGACCGCCGGGCTCGGCCTCGGCGCCAGTGACTCCCAATTCCTGACGCTGCTCCGGACGCGCGGGCCGATGACACCTGGCCAACTCGCCGAGGCGAGCGGGCTCACATCTGGCACAGTGACCGGCGTCATCGACCGCCTGGAGAAGGCGGAGCTGGTACGTCGTGAAAGAGACGGGGACGATCGCCGGAAGGTGCGGGTTGTTCCGATAGCTGACGCGGTCGAGCGCCTCACGCCCATCTACGCCGGCCAAGCCGCCGCGCTCCAGCACGTGCTAGCGCGGCGTACGTCAGCCGAGCTCGAGGTCATCACAAGCTTCCTCGGCGATCTGGTCGCTCAGGACGAATCTGCCTGAGTAGTGCCGAGGTGTACGTCGATTTGAGATCCGCCCATTACCGCTGGGCCAACTGCGGGGGCTCGCCCAAGGACGCCATCGCGATGATCGGCACAAAAACCAGGACCATGCCGACGAGTCCGGCTGCGCCCGTGGCTCGTGCCAAGGTGGCCCACGGATCTGGCTGGGACATGGGCTCAGTATGGTCGGGCCACGTCGCTGTGTGAGCGAAAAACTGGGAAGCCGTCTTGCGGGACAGGCCACCGGTGACGCTGTGGGTGCCGCCAACAGTCCTGAGCCACACACATCGCCGCAGGGGGTCGTCGCTTCGTCTTCCTCGGCGCGCTGCCCCGAGGAAAGAATGCTTGAACTGCACCAGAGTGATTGGACACGCCGCCGGTGCCGTCGGCCGAAAGCCAGCAGGTTTACTACTACAGACAATTCCAATCGGTTCACGTACACTTTTTGCCACGGTTCACTTCCTTCAT